>CACZSB010000043.1 GCA_902783765.1 uncultured Lachnospiraceae bacterium | reverse complement strand
TTATAATCGGGCTTGTATCAGCAGGATATGATCTGCAAAAGGAGGCATTATGGCTGGACATCCTTTGATTATTGTGGAATCACCCACCAAGGAGCATACCATTAAGCGCTTTTTAGGCGCTTCCTATACGGTAAAGGCCTCCGGCGGCCATCTTCGGGATTTGCCCAAGAGCCGCATGGGGGTGGATTTGGAGCATGATTACGAACCGGAATATATTCCCATTCGGGGGAAGGGCAGTACCATTAAAGAGCTGCGGGAGGCGGCCAAGAAGGCCAGCAAGGTCTACCTGGCCACGGACCCGGACCGGGAGGGGGAGGCCATTGCCTGGCACCTGGCGGCCCTTTTGGGGGAGAGCAATGCCAAGCTTTACCGCATCAGTTTTAACGAAATCACCAAGGACGCGGTGAAAAAGGCCGTGTCGGAGCCCCGGGAGCTGGATCTGTCCCTGGTGGATGCCCAGCAGGCCCGGCGGGTGCTGGACCGGGTGGCGGGCTATTCCGTGAGCCCCCTTTTGTGGCGCAAGGTCAAACGGGGCCTTTCCGCCGGGCGGGTCCAGTCCTCCAGCCTGAATATGATTTGCGAACGGGATCGGGAGATTGATGCCTTTATTCCCGAGGAATACTGGAGCCTGGAGGCCCGGCTGAAGGTGGAGGGCCGCAGCCAGGCCCTGGTCCTGCAATACGACAATAAGCCCCAGGCCCTAAAAAGCCAGGAGGATACAGACCGGCTGATCCAAAGCCTCCAAAACGAAGAATTTGTGATCCGGGAGCTGAAGGCGGAAAAGAAATCCGTCAAAGCGCCGGCCCCCTTTACCACCTCCACCCTGCAGCAGGAGGCCTCCCGGCTTTTGGGCTTTGCCCCTTCCAAAACCATGCGGGTGGCCCAGAGCCTGTATGAAGGGGTCAAATTATCGGAGGGCACCGTGGGCCTTATTACCTACCTGCGTACGGATTCCACCCGGATTTCCGGGGAGGCCGACAGCGCGGCCCGGGCCTTTTTGGCGGAGCAATACGGCCCGGAATATGTGGGCAAGGGCCAGGGAGGCAGCCGGAAAAACGAGCGGATCCAGGATGCCCACGAGGCCATCCGTCCCACCAGCATCCAGCGGACCCCCACCCGGATCAAGGAGGAACTGGGACGGGACGAGCTGAGGCTCTATCAGCTGATCTGGAACCGCTTTGCCGCCAGCCGCATGTCCGATTATGTTTACGAAGCCAGAAGCCTGAAGGTGCGGGCGGGGAAGGCGGAATTTAAGGCCACGGCCCAGATCCCCCTGTTCCAGGGCTATCGCCTGTTGTACAATCACGAGGAAGAGCAGAAGCGGGACAAAAACCTGGAGGGGATCCGGGAAGACAGCCGGCTCAGTGATCCCGTTTTCGAAGGCAAACAGCACTTTACCCAGCCCCCGGCCCATTATACGGAGGCATCCTTAGTGCAGAGCATGGAGGCCAACGGTATCGGCCGTCCCTCCACCTATGCTCCTACGGTCTCAACCCTTATGGAGCGGCACTATGTCAGCAAAAAGGGACGGAATCTGATTTCCACGGAGCTGGGCCGGGCGGTGGACGATCTGATCCTGCGCTCGGTGCCCATGCTGGCGGACAAGGGCTTTACCGCCCGGATGGAAGAAAAGCTGGACACCGTGGCGGAGGGCAGCTGCCCCTGGAAGGAGGTGCTCCGGGAGTTTTATCCGCCTTTTAAGGAAAAGCTGGATACCGCCATGGCGGAAATGGAGCATGTAAAGCTCCAGGATGAGGAGACGGAGGAGGTCTGCGAAAAATGCGGCCGCCGGATGGTGATCAAATACAGCCGCCGGGGGAAATTTTTGGCCTGTCCCGGTTTCCCCGGATGCAAGAATACCAAGCCCTTCCTGGAATATGCCAGCGTGCCCTGTCCGGAATGCGGGGCCCGGCTGGTGATCCGCAGCACCAAGGGAGGCCGGCGCTTCTATGCCTGTGAAAACACGGAAGGCTGCAAATTTATGAGCTGGAACAAGCCCAAAAGCGGCAAGGACAAAAAGTCAGAACAATAAAGATCTTTCAGTCTGTTGTTGCAATATATCGAATTATCGCCTATAATGCCTGTAAAAGACAGGTTTTATAGGCGATTTTTGAAAGGAGGGCCCTATGAGCGTTCAATTGCTGGATCAAATGAGAAGAATCAACCGGCTGCTGCATTATGAAAGCGGCAATGTGGTTTCCTTCGGCGATATCTGCCGGGTTTTGGGGGGCGAGCTGGGGGCCGCCGTGGCGGTGATCAGCAACAAGGGAAAAATCCTGGGCACCGGAGGCGGCCGGGAGGCAGACAGCCTTTGGAAGGGTCTGGAACCCGGAGATTTTATTGACGGGGCCTTAAATGAACGCCTGCTGAACATCCTTTCCACCCAGGAAAATGCCAGTCTGGCGGCCCTGG
The DNA here is from genome assembly GCA_902783765.1 of uncultured Lachnospiraceae bacterium. Lineage (GTDB taxonomy): Bacteria > Bacillota > Clostridia > Lachnospirales > Lachnospiraceae > UBA6987. The sequence continues at coordinate 1,587 of CACZSB010000043.1, read as the reverse complement.
GCTTTTCCCCGGGCCAGGCCAAGGGGGTCCATGCCATTGTGGCGCCGGTGGAGATCTCCCGGGTCCGGCTGGGCAACCTGCTCATCTGCCGCAAGGGACCGGATTTTCAGGTGGACGAGATCATTCTCACAGAGCATGCCACCATGATCGTGGGGCTGGAAATGCGCCGCTCCCTCAATGAGGAAAGCGCCGCAGAGCTGCGGAAAAAGCAAATGGTCCGCACCGCTGTGGGGGCCCTTTCCGTTTCCGAGGTGGAGGCGGTGCGCTATATTCTGGATGAACTTAACGGACGGGAAGGGATCCTGGTGGCCAGCAAGGTGGCGGAACGGGTGGGCATTACCCGCTCGGTGATCGTAAATGCCCTGCGGAAGCTGGAAAGCGCCGAGATCATAGAAGCCCGCTCCTCGGGCATGGAGGGAACCTATATCCGGATCCTAAACGAATTCATCGGCCCCGGCATTGCGGAAGTGGCAGAGGAGCCTAAGGAAAGCTGAAGCATAGGCCCCCAATAGCCTTTCCAAAAGTGTAAAAAAAGGCTGAAATAAGCCGAAATAAGCGAAAAAAGTGCTTGCATTCCCTGCGCCCGGCTGATAAAATGTCAGGGCGCTATTTATTTTACACGCCGTCGGACCGGCAGGAGCGGTGTCGCCATGGGCGATCTCCCCGGGAAGAAAGCGGCGGAAGAAAAAACCAGGAGGAAAATTAAATGAGCGTAATTTCCATGAAGCAGCTCTTGGAAGCCGGTGTTCACTTCGGCCATCAGACCAAGCGCTGGAACCCCAAAATGGCCCCCTATATTTATGCGGAGCGCAACGGCATCCACATCATCGACCTGCAAAAAACCGTGGGTATGATTGACGATGCCTACAATGCCCTGTCCCAGATGGTGGCAGACGGCGGCACCGTGCTTTTCGTGGGCACCAAGAAGCAGGCCCAGGACGCCATTCAGTCCGAGGCGGAACGCTGCGGCATGTTCTTCGTGAACCAGCGCTGGCTGGGCGGCATGCTCACCAATTTCAAAACCATCCAGAGCCGGGTGGCCCGTCTGCGGGCCATTGAGAAAATGGCAGAGGACGGAACCTTTGAAGTGCTGCCCAAGAAGGAAGTAGCGGCCCTGCAGAAGGAACAGGAAAAGCTGGAAAAGAACCTGGGCGGCATCAAGGATATGAAGCGCATCCCCGATGTGATTTTCGTGGTGGACCCCAAGAAGGAGCGGATCTGCGTGCAGGAAGCCCTGACCCTGGGCATCCCCCTCATCGGCATTGCGGACACCAACTCCGATCCCGAAGAGCTGGATTATGTCATTCCCGGCAACGACGACGCCATCCGGGCGGTGAAGCTGATTGTGGGCAAAATGGCGGATGCCGTCATTGAGGCCAGACAGGGTGAACAGTTCGTGGACCACCAGGCAGAGGACGAGACCCAGGAGATGAGCGACCAGGAAGAAGCCCTGGAAGAAAAGCTGGAGGAAGAATAAAATGGCAGAGATTACCGCCGCTTTAGTAAAAGAATTAAGAGAAATGACCGGTGCCGGCATGATGGACTGCAAGAAGGCCCTGACCGAGACCGCCGGTGATATGGAAAAGG
>CACZSB010000042.1 GCA_902783765.1 uncultured Lachnospiraceae bacterium | reverse complement strand
CCGTACATGCCCATGCCCTTTTCCGGGTCCGTAACGGCCCGGCGGATCAGGGTGGCGATATCCTCCGGCTGTAAAGGTTTTAATTCAAAAATATGGGAACGGGACAAAAGGGCCCGATTCACTTCAAAAAAGGGGTTTTCCGTGGTGGCCCCGATCAGAATCACAGTGCCGTCTTCCACGAAGGGCAAAAGATAATCCTGCTGAGCCTTGTTGAAACGATGAATTTCGTCAATAAACAGAATGGTACGTTTTCCGTAGGCCGCCCGGTTTTGTTTGGCCTCCGCCACCACAGTTTCCATGTCCTTTTTTCCGGCGGCGGTGGCGTTGATCTGGCGGAAATCCGCCCGGGTGGCGGCGGCAATCACCTGGGCCAGGGTGGTTTTTCCCGTGCCCGGGGGGCCGTAAAATACCAGGGAGGACAATTGATCCGCCTGTATGGCCCGGCGCAGCAGCTTGCCTTCTCCCAAAATGTGCTCCTGACCCACCACCTCTTCCAGGCTACTGGGCCGAAGTCTCAGGGCCAGGGGACTGTCCTTTTCCTTTTGCTTTTCTCCGTAATAATCAAATAAATCCATATTATCCCCTTGGGGTGAGGGCGACCCTTGCCTCCCCCCTGACGAGGGGGGTGAAAAACGCCGAAGCGCTGCCAGTGGCAGAAGAAGCGAGGCGGTTTTCTTGACACCGTCCTGTAAACCGACCGACAAGGGAAGGTTTGCAGATGACGGTGGAAGGAGGTGGCAGCGCAGCTGCCGGAGGGGGGCGACTTACCCCCACCTTATAGGATTCTTCGGCTTTCAGCCTCAGAATGACAGGCTATGTCAGGTGCCGGGGCGTCATTTCAAAGCGGCGGTATTCCTCGCCCTTTAAATCCTTCCAAAGATACAAACCCTTTTCCAGGGTCATGTAGGAATGGCGGCTTCCGCCCTTTGGAATGGACACGGAGCCGGGATTCATATAGACGAAATGGCCGTAGTCATGAAGGGCCGGCACATGGGTGTGACCGTTTAACAGCACATCCAGCTGCTCCACCGGGGGCAAACGATGCTCATCATATAAATGCCCGTGGGTGGCAAAAAGCAGGCAGCCCTCCTCTTCTATCACCGCAGAATCCTGCATGATCAAGAATTCCAGCACCATCTGATCCACTTCCGCGTCGCAGTTGCCCCGTACCGCGATGATTTTGTCCCGGTGCCGGTTCAGCATTTCGCAGACCTTCATGGTTTCATAATCCTCCGGCAGGGCGTTCCGGGGGCCGTGGTATAATAAATCTCCCAGCAGCAGAATCCGGTCCGGCGCCTCCGCCTGAATCCGCTCCATTAAGGACCCGCAGTGCCGGGCGCTGCCGTGAATATCCGACGCAATAAGCCATTTCATAATAAACAGGTTCCTTTTTTATAAAAGCAGCTGCAGCAAATCCTTCCGATTGAGCCCCTTGAAGTAATCTCCCGTGCGCAGCCCCTTTAGTTTTTCAAGTAGGGCCGATGCCCGAAGGGGTGTCCCCAAAAGATGCGCCGCCAGCTCCGCCGGTTCCTTGGTGCTGAAGAAATCTCCCTGAAAAACCAGGGATTGAATGCAGCCCCCCTCCAGGCTCATAATCACTTCAATACTGCCGCAGCCCTCCACCCGGAGACTCTTTTTCAGGGTTCCGGCAGGGGAGGCGCCCCAGTTCCATTCCCAGCAGTCATAGCGGGCGGCCTGACGCTTTTGAATGGCCGCCACATCCGCCGGAGTCCAGCTGCAGATTTCGCTTTCGCCTCCCCGGCTCAGCTCCTCCGTCAGCACCCGGCGGAAGTCCTCTAAAACGGTGCCTGGGGGCAGCAGGGGCTTTAAATTCGTCACCCGGGAGCGGACGGAAGCCACCCCCTTCCCGGCCAGCTTTTTCGCCTTCACCGCCAGGGCCTCCTGGACCACGGACAGATCCGAATCAAATAAGATGGTGCCGTGGTGCATCACCCGGCCCTCCCGGACATACTGGGCATTGCCGGAAAATTTCTTTCCCTCCACGGTCACGTCGTTGCGTCCGCTGATTTCCGACTGGACCCCAAAGCGGGCCAGGGCCCGAACCACCGGCTGACAAAAAAGGGCCAGATCCACTTTTCCCCCGGGTTTGGCGTCGGTGATCAGGGTGAAATTCAGATTCCCCATATCGTGATATACCGCGCCTCCTCCGGAAAGCCGCCGCACCGCTTTGATGCCCTGGGCCTCCAGATAGGGGCCGTTCACCTCCGCAGCGGTGTTTTGATATTTTCCGATAATCACCGCCCGGTCATTCTGCCAGAGCATCACATAGGCCCGGTCCCGGGGCAGGGCTTCGAAAACATATTCCTCCGCCGCCAGATTAAAGGCAGGGTCCGTGGTGCTTAAATTGTAAATCGATACCTTCACGGCCCGCCCTATTTATGTACCGAGGCGCCGAAGCAGTCCAGGGCAGCCTCCCGGGTCATTTCGTTTAAGGAGGGATGGGCCACGATCATATGCTCCCATTCTTCCTTCGTCAAACCCTTTTCCACTGCCAGGGCCGCCATACCGATCATCTCCGAGGCATTTTCTCCCACAATGGTGACCCCCAGGGTCTTTTCCGTGGCCTTGTCCGCCACCACATAAACCGTCCCCGAGGCCCCCTCGGCCAGAGCCATGCCGTTGTTATTGTAATCAAAGGTCCCCAGAAGGGGCTCCAGGCCTGCGGCCCGGGCAGCCTCGCTGCTAAGGCCCACGGAAGCATAGCAGGGCAGGGTGTACACACAGGCGGGCACCGGCACCGCCGGAGCCTTGGCTTCTCCCAGAATGGCCCGCAGGGCGGCTTCTCCCTCGGCGTAGGCGGCATGGGCCAGCTGCAGGCCTCCCGCCACATCGCCTATGGCATATACGCCGGGCAGATTGGTGCGCTGGCACTCGTCCACTTTAATATTCTTTTTGGCATCCAGCTCCAGGCCCAAAACCGCCGCATCAATGCCTCCTAAGGCAGCCTTCCGGCCCACCGCCATCAGCACCTGTTCGCAGTCCAGGGTCTTTTCTTCCCCGTCCTTTTCATACACAGCCCGGAGGCTCTCCGCCGTCTTTTCCACCCGCAGCATCCGGGCGCCGGTTTCGATTTTTACCCCCAGCTTTTTGATTTGCTTCACCAACAGCTCCACGGCGGCCCGCTCCCCATTGGGAATCAGTTCCGGCAGCATTTCCACCACCGTCACCCGGGTCCCGAAGGTCTGGAAGGCGCAGGCCAGTTCCAGGCCGATGACGCCGCCCCCCATCACCACCATGCTGGCCGGGGGCGCCGGCAGATTCAGCACATCGGTGGAGCTGATGCAATATTCATGGCCCGGGATGGGAATCATCATGGTTTCGGAGCCGGTGGCAATCACCACATGACGGCCCTGATAGCTCTCCTCGCCGCAGCGCACCGTGCAATCCGCCAGCAGTTCTGCCTGGCCGTTAATCACCGTGACGCCGGCATTCTGCAGCAGAAAACCCACCCCGGCGGTGAGCTTTTTCACCACCATGTCCTTGCCCTTTTGGAGCTTTTCAAAATTCAGACTTAAGGGAGCCTCAAACACCCCCCGCTTAACCAGATTTCTGATCTTTTCCATGGACAGGGCCTTGTCCACCAGATATTTGGTGGGGATGCAGCCCACATTCAGGCAGGTGCCTCCCAGTACGTTCTTCTCAAAAAGGGCCGTTTTTAAACCCTTCTTGGCGGCGGCCACCCCCAGGCTGTAGCCCCCGGGGCCCCCTCCCAGAATCAATAAATCGAATTGTTCCATTGCTCTCTCCTGTCCGTATTATTTTGGCTGAAGTCCCAGGAAGTTGGCGATGCCCTTGGCATCCGCCACCCCCAGCTGGTCCGTATCCAGCATGGCATAATCCTGGGCATTATCCATAAAGCAGTGCTCCACCAGCACCGCCGGAATTCCGTAACTGGCACAATCCCGGATGATCTGGTAATAGTCCGTTCCGTCGGATTCGTTCAGCTTTTTGCCATAGACCCCCCGGCCGATGAAGCCCAGGTTCCGAATTTGCTGGAAGATGGATTCCGCCAGGCCCCGGGAGGCGCTGGTCACATTGGCACGGGAGGAATAATACACCTCCACGCCCCGGCCGCTTTGGGTGGGGGAGGCATTGAAATGCAGGCTCACCACAATGGTGGCACCATTCCGGTTGGCCAGAGCCGCCCGGCCGGCAATATCCGTCCCCACCGAGTTGGAATTCAGCACCCCGTCCCCGTAACGGGTCAAAATCACCGTCACGTTCCGGTAATAAGTCTCTAAATGATATTTACAGGCATAGGCGGTGGCCAGATTCAGGTCCTTTTCCTTGGAGCCGCCTACACCGATGGCCCCCATCCAGGGACCGCCGTGACCGGGATCCAGCACAATGGTCACCGGCGCCGCGGGTAAATCCGCCGTTACCTGACAGCTGGCGCTGATGCCCCCCTCCGCCGTGGCGGTGATTACGGCACTGCCGCTGCCTGTGACAGAAACATTGCCATTCTGATCCACCCGGGCCACCCCGTTGTTGCTGCTGGACCAGGAAATGGATTGGTTATTGGCATTGCCGGGGGTGATATAGGCCTCCAGCTTCACAGTGGCCCCCCGCTCGTTGAAATAAATCTCACTGCGGGAGAGGCTCAGACCGCTTACCCAGATATAGGGATTTACATGAACGGAGGCGGAGACGCTGTGGCTTCCCACCTGGGCGGTAATGGTACAGTCACCGGCCTTCAGGGCCTTTACTTGCCCCCCATCCACGGAAGCCACAGAGGGATCCGAGCTGCTCCAGCGGATGCTTTTGTCGTCGGTGGTGTCCCAGGGGTCATAACTCACACTCAGCTTTTTGCTGGCCCCTTCGTACAGGTTCAGGGAAGCTTCACTTAAGCTGATGCCCTTTAAGGGGGCCTTCACATCCACCTGACAGGAAGCGGAAAGGTTTCCGTGGGCCGCCACAATCCGGCAGCTGCCGCCGCCCACCGCCTGAATCTGTCCGCTGCTGTTGACCGTGGCCACGGACGGGTCGGTACTGTAATAGTGTATGCTTTGATCCTCGGTGGTATCACTGGGCTCCACCGCGGCGCTCAGGGAAGCACTTTGCCCCTTGAGCAGGCTCAAATGGGTCTCGCTGATACGGACCCCGGTGGCCGGAATGACCACCGCCACCCGAATCTTGCTTTCAAATTCGCCGCAGCGGGCCGTAATCAGCACACTGCCGGGCTTTAATCCCTCAATGCCTCCCTGTTCATCTATGGAAACCACCGTGGGATCGCTGCTTTCCCAAATAATCGTGCGGTCGTCATTGGTGTCCGCCGGCAGATAATTGATGCGAAGCTGCTGTCTTTCCCCCCGGCTGATACTGCGGTTGGGGCCGTCAATATCGATACCGCTCATGGGGACCCGCACAATCACCTTGCACTGGATTTCATAATCCGCCACCCAGGCAGTAATCACCGCTTCTCCGGGGCCCACCGCCGTTACCACGCCGTCCTCCGATACCCGGACTGCATTCCAGTCAGAGGAATCATAGCCGGCACTGAGGTCATCGGTGGTATTGAGGGGTTCATAAACCATTTCCAGCTGGTGGCTCTCGTTTTTCAGGATACGGATTTCCTCTTCCGTGAACGCCAGGCTGGTTAAGGGCGCAAAAACCTCCAGCTCCAGGGAATCCGAGAAATCCCCCAGCTGCACCCGGATCAGCGTATGCCCCGGTTTCAGGGCCTGAATCCGCCCCGTTTTGTCCACTGTGGCGATTTCAGGATTGTCGCTGCTCCAAACTCCCTCCCGGGAATCCGTGGTATCCTCCGGCGTTAGGACCATTTCCGCCTGAAGCGTCTCTCCCACATTCATGGCCAGCTCCGGGGTCGTTAGCTTCATATCCTGGAGGGGCGACAGCACCGTTACGGGACATACGACTTCCATATCCCCTGCTTTCAGGGTGATCTCACATTGTCCCGGAGCCAGAGCGGAAACCCGGCCGCTGGCGCTGACTACGGCCACGGAAGGATCCGAGCTGGTCCAGACGCCCTCGCTGGGACATTCCGCCTGGGGCGGTATAGGTCCAAAGGAAAGCTGGGCACTGGTTCTTTTGTTCAGAATCAAGTTGTCATTATCTAAAGCAAGGCCCATCAGGGGATAATACACCTCCAGCTGCCAGCTGGTCTGCAGGTTCCCCAGACTCATGTGAATTTGGGTTTTTCCCTCATCCAACGCCTGAACCCGGCCCGTTTCCGATACCGAAACCACCCCTGCTTCTTCGCTGGTCCAATTCGGCACCGCACGTCTTAAGGCGGCGGCCGCCCGGGCCTTTAACAGGGGGCTTTTGGCCTGTAATTCATAATTCAGAACCAGCTCTTCCCCCACGCCGTCCCGTATGGCCAGGATCTTTTCCGGCTCCAGGGCCTTCAGCTCGTAAGCCTCTTCCAGGGGAACCGGCCACCAGAATACGAAAAAGAGAATCCCAAGAAGCACTGCAAGAGCAGCGAAGGGAACCCAGCGGGGGATTTTCTTTTTTTCCTCTATGATTTCATCGCGGTTTTCTTCCATTCTCCGCATCCTTCTCCTCATAAAAAAGTCAATTATAAAACAATGCCAGAAGAAAGGGCTTGCGCGAATCCATACCGGCACGTCTTCCGGGGCCTTTTGGCCCCGGTTTTATATAATATTATTTTTACGGCAGAATGTCAAATGAAAAGGGCGGGCTGAGCCCGCCCTCGAAAATCCGAAAGCTTCCGAATTACTTCAGGGTTACCTTCGCACCGACCTTCTCCAGCTCGGCCTTCATGTTCTCGGCTTCTTCCTTGGTGGCGCCAGCCTTGATTACGCCAGGCGCAGCGTCCAGCATATCCTTCACTTCCTTCAGGCCGGCACCGGTCAGGGTACGCAGGGCCTTTAACACGTCCATACGCTGAGCACCCACATCGGTGAGCTCCACGTCGAACTCGGTCTTTTCTTCCGCTTCCTCGGCAGGGCCGGCAGCGGCAGCCACCACCACACCGGCAGCGGCGGATACGCCAAACTCTTCCTCACAAGCCTTCACCAGCTCGTTGAGCTCCAGAACAGACAGTTCCTTTAACGCTTCGATAAACTCAGCAACCGTTAATTTTGCCATTTTAATTTCCTCCAAAAATGATAATCAGGGCTCTTAGGCCTCTTTCTTCTCTGCCACCTGCTTGATGACCCGGGCAAAGTTGGTAATCGGGGACTTCATGCTGCCGAAGAGCCGTCCCAAAAGGATATCCCGGCCAGGGATATTGGCTACGGCATTGATGCCCTTCTGATCATAATAGGTTCCATCCACCACACCGGCTTTCAGCTGGATCACTTCTCCCTTTTTGTCGAAATTGGAGAGGATACGGGCGGGTACTGTGGCATCTCCCTTGGTCACGGCAATGGCGGTGGGACCGGTGAGGTCCGCCGTCAGGCTCTCAAAGGGAGTGTCCTTCATGGCAAGGTTCAGCAGGGTGTTCTTGTAAACCCGGTAGGTCACATCGTTGGTGCGCAGTTCCTTGCGGAGCCTGGTATCGGCTTCCACGGAAATACCCCGGTAATCCACCAGAACAGCTGCCGTGGCGCCATTTAAAAGATCTGCGATCTCCTGAACGATGGGCGCCTTTAATTCGACTTTTGCCATTTTCATACCTCCTTTTTTATTCGTTACACCAGCTGCAGATGAAAAACCTCCGGACACGCCGGAGGAATAAGAAATCGTTTTGCGATCTTACTTCCTCGGCAGGCGCTATGCTTACACGGCGAACCGTACCTGCTGTCTTCGGCAGTGGTGACACGATGCTTCTTTTATCATAGAATCCATCCTATGTCAAGCTTTTTTTGATTCTTGGCGCAGGAAAGGAAAATGCCGGATTTCTCGTATGGGAAGCGGAAACCCGGCATTGAGATACATAAAATATGGATCAGGCGTTCAGCAACTTGACAGTATTCACCTTCACCCCGGGGCCCATGGTGGAAGCCACGGTAACGCTCTTTAAGAAGGCGCCCTTCACAGCGGCGGGACGGGCTTTTACAATGGCGCCCACCACCGCGTTGAAGTTATCCATCAGGTTTTCCTCGGAGAAGGAAACCTTGCCGATGGGCACATGAATGATATTGGCCTTATCCAGACGGTACTCGATTTTACCGGCCTTGATCTCTTCGATGGCCTTGGCCACATCCATGGTCACGGTGCCCGCCTTGGGGTTGGGCATCAGGCCCTTGGGACCTAAGACACGGCCCAGACGGCCCACCACGCCCATCATGTCGGGGGTGGCCACCACCACGTCGAAATCCAGCCAGCCGTCGTTCTGGATCTTGGGAATCAGCTCCTCGCCGCCCACGTGATCCGCACCGGCAGCCTCGGCCTCATCGGCCTTTAAGCCCTTGGCAAAGACCAGCACCCGGACGGTTTTGCCGGTGCCGTGAGGCAGCACCACGGCCCCACGAATCTGCTGATCCGCATGACGGCCGTCGCAGCCTGTGCGCAGGTGGACTTCCACGGTTTCATCAAACTTGGCGGAGGCCATTTTCTTGACCTGTGCAATGGCGGCATCCGCATCATAAACCTGGGTACGATCGAAGCTGGCAGCAGCTTCCTTATACTTTTTGCTTCTAAACATGGCCTTCCTCCTTAATCTTCCACCACGATACCCATGCTCCGGGCGGTGCCGGCGATCATGCTGGTGGCGGCTTCGATGCTGGCGGCGTTCAGATCGGCCATTTTCTGCTCGGCGATCTTCTGGGCGTCAGCCCGTTTGATGGTAGCCACCTTGGTTTTGTTGGGGGCGCCAGACCCGGACTGGATCTTGGCAGCCTTCTTCAGCAAAACGGCGGCGGGAGGGGTCTTGGTCACAAAGGAGAAGGTCCGGTCCGCATAAACGGTGATCACCACCGGGATGATGGTGTCCCCTTCATTGGCGGTGCGGGCGTTGAATTCCTTGGTGAACTGGACAATGTTCAGACCGTGCTGACCCAAAGCGGGGCCCACGGGCGGAGCCGGCGTTGCCTTGCCGGCGGGGATCTGCAGCTTGATAAAAGCTAAAACCTTTTTTGCCATAATCGGCGCCTCCTAAATATATTCCGGCAAAGCCGGTTTTGTGGTGCGAGGAGAAGGGTCCTCTCCCACTTATAAACGTTTGACTTCCGTGAAGGCCAGCTCCACGGGGGTGGGACGGCCGAACATGTCCACGTGAATGGTCACGCTCTGCTTCCCTTCGTTGATGACTTTCATAACACCGGCGGTGCCTTCCCAGACACCGGAAATCACGGTGACCGTATCGCCCACCTTGAAATCCACCACCAGGTCCTCGGCATGGATGCCCATGCGATCCACTTCCTCCTGGGAAAGTGGCACCGGTTTGCTCCCCGGACCCACGAAGCCGGTAACGCCCCGGGTGTTCCGAACCACATACCAGGTGTCATCGTTCATGACCATGTGGACGATCACATAGCTGGGAAACATCTTCTTTTGTGTTACCCGCTTGATACCGTCCTTCACCTCCACCACATCCTGCATGGGGACGGCTACTTCCAGAATCACATCCTCCAAACCCCGGTTCTCGATGGTCTTTTCCAGGTCGGCTTTTACTTTATTTTCGTAGCCCGAATAAGTATGGACCACGTACCAGTTTGCTTCTGCCATTCCCTGCTCCTACATGATCAGGCCCAGACCAAAGCGGACCACCGCATCGATGACGGCGATGAGCACGCCCAGCACCACTCCGAAAAATACCACGGCGCCGGTTTCCTTGGCCACGGATTCCCGCTTGGGCCAGATGATCTTTTTGAAATCTGCCTTGACGCTCTTAAAAAAGCTGGTCTTCTTAACGCCAACGGCCTCCTGGTTTTTTTCTTCCGCCATGACTAACTCCGATTATTTGGTCTCTCTGTGCAGCGTGTGACGCTTACATCTGGGGCAATACTTTTTGGTTTCCATCCGGTCGGGATGGTTCTTCTTTTCCTTAGTGGTGTTGTAGTTTCTCTGCTTGCATTCCGTGCAGGACAAGGTAATTTTGGTACGCATTTCGCATCCTCCCTTTAGTTGACCGCCCGGTTCCAATTCCATACGAAAAAAAAGAACCGGAAAAGCGGCTTCGTTACTATAACAGAAGAATAAAGCCCTGTCAACGGATTTCAGGCGGCTTTTTCCCTATTTCCGAAAAGTTTTTTGTGCAAAGGGCTTGACAAGGGGGATGGGCCATGCTATACCAAGTGTGCTACCATGCATAGTACAGTTGGTTCGCCAACGGAAAAGGAGGTGTCATGTATCAGATCGATATCATGTCGCGAACGCCGGTTTACGAACAGATTGTGACCCAGACAGAGCGCTTCGTGCTCACGGGCATCCTAAAGCCCGGAGACCAGCTGCCCTCGGTCCGTCAGCTGTCTTTGTCCCTGTCGCTGAATCCCAATACCATCCAAAAGGCTTTTACGGAGCTGGAACGACGGGGCATCACCGTATCGGCCGCAGGCCGGGGCATTTTTATCCGCCATGACGTGGCAGAAACGGCCACCCTATACCGGGACCGGCTGCTCAATGAATTCAAAATCCAGGCCCAAACCCTGAAAAGCTACGGTTTGGACCAAAGCGCCATGGAAAAGGCCCTGAATGAAGTCTTTACGAATGAAGGAGGCTTTGATCAAAAATGATCGAAACACAAAATCTTACCAAAATATTTCAAAAAAAGCCGGCGGTGGACCATATCAGCTGCCGCATCCCCCGGGGCTCCATTTACGGCATGGTGGGATCCAACGGCGCGGGAAAATCCACTTTTCTGCGTCTGATTACCGGCATCTACCGGCCCGAGGCGGGGAACGTACTGATTGACGGTCAGCCGGTTTTCGATAACCCCAGCGTAAAAAGCCGCATGGTCTTTGTGCCCGACGATCTTTATTTCCTGCCCGGGGCCCATATGGAGCGGATGGCCCGCTGCTACAGCGCCATTTATCCCTCCTTTGACCACCGGCACTTTTTGCAGCTGGCCAAAAGCTTTCGCCTGGACACCAAAAGCCCTTTGCGGAACTTCTCCAAGGGCATGCGCCGGCAGGCGGCCATTATCCTGGCCCTCTCCTGCCATCCGGATTACTACTTTTTCGACGAGACCTTCGACGGGCTGGACCCTGTCATGCGGTCTCTGGTGAAGGGACTGATCTGCCAGGAAGTGACGGAGCGCCAGGCCGCCGCCATCGTCACCTCCCATTCCCTGCGGGAGCTGGAGGACACCTGCGATCAGCTGGCCCTGCTCCACGAGGGCGGTCTGCTGCTCCAAAGCGAAGTCCAGAACCTGAAAACCAGCCTCTTTAAGGTGCAGATTGCCTTTAACCGGCCCTTCGGCCAGCACGACTTCAGCGGCCTGCCCCTGATGAATTACGAACAAACAGGCTCCGTGGCTCAGCTGATTATCCGAGGAGAAAAGGACGAGACCCTGGGTCGGCTGCGGGTGATGAATCCGGTACTGCTGGATCTGGTGCCCCTGAGTCTGGAAGAAGTCTTTACCTATGAAATGAAACAGCTGGGCTATTCCTTTGAGGATGTATTGGGCCGCGGCGGGGAGGAAGTAAGCGCATGAAAAAGCATAAATTTGATGTAAAACTGTACCGGGAGGGCCTGCGGCAGCTGCAGGTGCCCGCCATCTTCTTTTTGATTATCAATGCTCTGACCGGACTCCTCACCACGGCGGGGCGGGTGATAAATTTGGATCACTATCAGAATCTTGATTTCATTCTGCCCTTAAGCAGCGGCGGTCTGAGCTTGCAGCCCATTATCTTTTCCGTCTTTATGGTGGCGGCCCCTGTTCTGACCCTTCGGGCCTTTCACTTCACCACGGAACGAAAAAGCAGTGATTTTTATCACGCCATCCCCCAATCCCGGGTCTGCGTTTTCACCAGCTTTTTTGCCGCCGTGGCCAGCCACCTGGCCATCATTTCCTTTGGCAGCATGCTGGTCAGCTATGTGACCACCCTCTGCTTTCCCGGCTACTTCAACCCCAATTTCGGGGAACTGATGGTTTTCTGTTTCAGTATGCTGGTGGCCGGCCTATATGTGGCAACGGTCACCGCCTGCGCCATGGCCATCAGCGGCACCGCTTTCAGCAACCTGATGGCAGCCCTGCTGATCTGCTTTGCCCCCCGGGGGATCCTGATGTTTTTCAGCGCCCTGGTTGCGGAATGCACCCAGCTTATTTCCATCGCCCACCTGCCCTTCCCCCTGAATTACCAGATCAATCTGGTAACGGCTGTGATTTTCGGTGGCATGAGTGGGGACGGTGCGGAGATGATACGGTCCCTCCACAGCTTCAGCAGCATTATTTATACCCTGGGGGCAAGCCTGCTGATGGGCGCCCTGGCCGCCTTCCTCTTCCACAAGCGAAAAAGCGAAGCGGCAGAGTCTCCGGCGGTGAGCCGGACCGCCGGGGCCATCATTCGTCTGACCCTGTCCTTTATCGTGGCCATGTTCGCAGTGAGCATCCTGTACATGAGTCATCATCGTTCCCTGGATTCCATGGAACTTTTTGGGGTGCTGGTGCTGCTGCTGATTGCCGCCATGGTCTTCTTCCTGTATGAGCTTTTGGCTTCCCGGCGGATGGCCGCCTTAAAGGAAGCGCTGCCTTCTCTGCTGGTGCTGCCTTTGCTGTGCCTGCTGGCTTTAGGGGGCCTTCATCTGGCAGAAAATCGGGTTCGGGCCTTTCAGCCCAAGGCAGAGGAAATCAGCCATGTCCGTTTACTGAATCTAAACGGTTATAATTGGAATTACGAAACCGTGGACTATTTTGACGATGCGGTTAAGCGTCTCCGTTTTGACGATCCGCAGCTGCTGACGCTCATCAGCAAATGTCTTAAAAGAGGAAGCAGCGGGGACAGCGAGCGCTACGAACGCCTCACAAGAACCATGACCGTGGGCGTCAAAACCCGGGGCCAGGAGCGTTTCCGCATTATCTATCTGCAGGACCAGGAGGAAGAAGAGATTCTTCGGCTACTCAGCGCCAATGCCGCCTACCAGGCCATTTATACTAAGCTGCCGTCGGCAGAAACATCCGGAAACTACTGTACCATAACCAACTGGAACGGTATGAAGACGCTGCCGTCCCAGAACTACCAGAAAGACCTCTTGGGCTGTTACCAGATTATGCGTCAGGAGGCGGAAAAGCTTCCCCTGGAAGAGTGGATCGATATTCTCCGGAATACTGAAGACCTCCCCCGTCTGACGCTCCACATCAGAGACCGGGGCACCGATATGCATTTGAGAATTCCCTTTACCCCCCGGCTTCCGGAAAGCTACGCCCGATATATGAGCATTTTGGAGCAGGCCAGTGCCAACCAGCGGGAAATAATAATTCAGAGAATCCGGCAGATGAATTGGGGAGATATCCAGATGTCCATTATTTCTGACGAGGGAGAAAATCTGAGGGCATATTGGTATGTGACGGAAAATGCTCAAAATGATCCTGAGTTTCTCGACAAGCTGGAGGGATATGGCAATATAAGCAAGGATATGACTGCCAAGCTGGCGGACATGCTGGAGGGAATCAAGAACAATCCCTTAAAGCCCGGGGCCTTCACTATCTGTTTGCAAATACAGGATTATACGGCCATATACGACGACTGGCTCGTTGTCTGGTTCTCCAGTGATCATCTGCCCGAATTGCTCCAGCCCCTGTACGAAAGGGAAGAGGAGGAAATGTGGGAAGAAAGGGGAGTGTATCCGTAAATGAATTGTTTACAGAGACGGAGGCGACCTTTTGGCCGATGCCCGTAAGAAAGATTTGATTCAAAAACAATCCGGGCATCTGTCTGCTTGATTGGTCAAACCGGAAACCGAGCTGTTGTATGCATGACAGCTCGGTTTTTACTGGCAGTATTTCCGGGGCAGGGCTGAGAAGTAATCCGGCATTCTGCAGAATCCTTCCATGAATAAGTTCACCATCAGACTTCCTGCATTTTGCTATATTCCCGTATATCCTTATAAGTCTTTTCCCGTGCCAGTACATATAAAAGACTCTTGGCCCGGCTCATGCCCACATAAAGGGTCATCTTCTGGTTGGCATAATAGAAGTGGTTGATGTCTGTCAGAATGACCACCGGCGAGTCCAGCCCCTTATACTGCTGACCACCAATTGTAGTTCGGATATTTGGTCTTAAGTTGCAGATATCTCTCCCGGTAGGTCCGGATAGTCCAGTCACCGTT
>CACZSB010000041.1 GCA_902783765.1 uncultured Lachnospiraceae bacterium | reverse complement strand
TCGATCCCCGTCTCGCGCTCTTTTATAGGCAGTTGTGGCGGAATTGGCATACGCGCATGATTCAGGTTCATGTCCATGTACTTGGGTAGGGGTTCAAGTCCCCTCAACTGCATCCCCTTGAATCCCTTGTGTTTGCAAGGGGTTTTTCAGTTTCCAAAAACTTTCCCCATTCTTTTTCTTCCCGGGACTTGTTGAATGCCCCGGGAAGGATTATAGTATAGATAGATTAAAAGCGAGGGAGTGGCTATGAGCTGTATAACCCTGGAAAAGCTGGCGGAGAGCCTGCAATTAACAAATCTGACGCCGGAGATCCCCCTGGAGGATATCCTGATCAGCAGTCCCGAGCTGAACCGGCCGGCCCTGCAGCTGGCAGGCTTCATGAAATATTTTGATGCGGAACGGATCCAGATCATAGGCATGGTGGAGCATGAATATGCGGAATCTCTTCCCCGGGCCCAGCGGGAAAAGGCTTTTGAACAGCTGATGGGGGCCGGCATTCCCTGTTTGATTCTGGCCCGGGATTTTAAACCATCCCCCTATCTGCTGGGGCTGGCTCTGCGTTATCGTGTCCCGCTGCTGAGCACCTCGCTGCCCACCTCCTTTTTTGAGGCCCGGGCTCTTCGTCAATTGCAGGTGAGCCTGGCCCCCATGGTGGCGATCCACGGGGTTTTGGTGGATGTTTTCGGGGAAGGTGTCCTGGTGCTGGGGGATTCCGGCATCGGTAAGTCAGAGGCGGCCCTGGAGCTGATCAAGCGGGGGCACCGGCTGGTGGCGGATGACATGGTGGAAATCCGTCGCTACAGCGAAAACGAGCTGGTGGGTCGCGCCCCGGATGTGACCCGTTATCTGATGGAGCTACGGGGCATCGGCGTGGTGGATGTGAAGGCCCTTTACGGGGTGGAATGCGTGGAGGATGAAAAGCATATCAGCATGGCCATTCGTCTGGAGGCCTGGGACCAGACAAAGATATTCAATCGCCTGGGCATGAAGGAAGAGTATGTGGAGTATTTGGGCAATAAGCTGGTCTGTTATACCGTGCCCATGCGACCGGGCCGGAATTCGGCTGTTATTATAGAAACCGCGGCGGTGAATTTCAGGCAGAAGCGTATGGGCTATGATGCAGCCCGGGAATTGGAACGCCGGGTGGAAGAAAAAATGAAAAGTGACAGGCGCTGCTGATGGGCGTGGATTATTTAAAGTTTTGTGAAGAATACAGCCTGGCCACGGAGCAGGTGAGCATCACCCTGGGAGAACCTTTAAGGGAGCACACCAGCTTTGGCCTTGGGGGGCCTGCGGATCTTTTTATCAGGCCCTATTCGGCGGAGGCTCTGGCCCTGGGCCTAAAGCTCTGTGCCCGGGCGGACATAGCCGTTTATATTCTGGGACGGGGCACCAATCTTCTGGTGAGCGATAAAGGGATTTCGGGGGCGGTGTTTGATATGACGGCCTTGAACCACCTGAAAATTGAAGGCTGCCGGATGCAGTTGGGCGCGGGCCTTTCCCTAAGCCAGGCGGCCATGAAAGCGGCGGATGCGGGCCTTAAGGGCCTGGAATTTGCCCATGGAATCCCCGGGACAGTGGGGGGCGCGCTGGTTATGAATGCCGGGGCCTACGGGGGAGAAATCGGGCCCCTGGTGCGTTCCGTGTCTGTGATGGACCGTCAGGGCAATATATATGATCTGGATGCCGTGGCAATGGATTTTTCCTACCGGCACAGCCGCCTGCAGGAAGGGGAAGAAATCGTTTTATCCGCCCTGTTGGAACTGGAGACGGGGAATCGGGAGGATATCCGGGAGACCATGGCGGAACTGGCCAGGAAAAGAAAGGAAAAACAGCCCCTGGATCAGCGGAGCGCCGGCAGTACCTTCAAACGGCCCCCGGGGCATTTTGCCGGGCAGCTTATTGAAGAGGCGGGGCTTAAGGGTTTTTCCCTGGGAGATGCCGCCGTATCGGAAAAGCATGCGGGCTTTGTGATAAACCGGGGGCGGGCCAGTGCCCGGGAGGTGAACGAGCTGTGTCAGACGGTGATTCGCCGGGTCCGGGAGTATTCCGGAATCAGTCTGGAGCTGGAAATCCGCCGCTGGGGTGATTTTACATGAGAGCCTACTTCACCGGGGAAACCAAGGAGGCTTTAAGCCGAGTCCCCCTGCGGAACCGGCACTGCCGGCTGGCGGAATTGCATGGTCTGATTTTGGGCATCGGGGAAATCGAAGTCCTGCCCGGCGGCGGCTTATCCCTTTTGATTCAAAGTGAGAATCTGCCGGCGGTGCGCCGAGCGGAATACTTGCTATACGTACTCAGCGGCCTGACCGTGGATGTCAGCGTATTTTTAGGGGGGCGGGACAGGACCCCTCTATATTCCTTGAGCCTTATGGGCGGACGGCCCCTGGGCCGCCTGCTGAAGGCCCTGGGCTTTTTAAGCAACCGGGGGGCCCTGCGGGATAAGGCGCTTCCGGCACCGGAGGCGCTCCTGGAGCGGGATTGCTGCCGCCGGGCCTATTTGCGGGGGGCCTTTTTAAGCAGCGGCTATATCAGCGATCCCGGCCGTGCTTATCATTGGGAGCTTCTGTGCCCCGGCCGGGCCCGGGGAGAGGAGGTTCAGGGGGTTTTGGAAAAGCTGGGCATTCGGGGACGGCTGACCCTGCGGAAGGGGCGGGATTTGTTGTATGTGAAGGATTCCGGGGCCATCTCCGATCTGCTGAATCTGATGGGTGCCACGGTGAGCCTTTTGGAATGGGAAAATGCCCGGGCCTTCCGCAGCCTTCAGGGGCAGGTAAACCGGCAGGTAAACTGCGAGACCGCCAATCTGGAAAAAACCACCCTGGCCTCGGCTCAGCAGCGGCAGGCCATTCGGAAAATAGAAGAGAAGCAGGGACTTTCCTCCCTGCCTGGGCCCTTAAGGGAAATGGCCCTGCTCCGTTTGGAGCATCCCGAGGCATCCCTGACGGAATTGGGAGCCATGCTTGACCCGCCGGTGGGCCGTTCGGGCATCAATCACCGGCTGCGGAAGCTGATGAAGCTGGCGGAGGAATTATCATGAATTGGCATAAATATGCGCTGCTGGTGCCCCCGGAAATGGAAGAGAAGGTGGCGGCGCTGCTTTTATCCCTGGGTATTGAAGGGGTGGAAATCGAAGACGGTATTCTGCCCAATCCCCGGGAACTGGAAAATATGTTTGTGGATCTGTCCCCGGAACTGGCTCCGGATGAGCTGCCCTCTGCCCGGGAGGCCCGGGTCATTTTTTATTTGCGTATTGACGGAAATGAGCCGGACCCGTCCCTTTCCACAAAGGACAGGGATGACTCCTATACCATCCGGGATCGCTTATGGACCCGGGAGGAGGAAGCGGCTTTTCTGGAGTCCCTGGAGGCGGCCTGGCAGCGGCAGTTTCCGGCGCTGCCCTGGCGCCTGGAGCAATCCATCAGCCGGGAGGAGGATTGGCGGGACAACTGGAAACGCTATTACCGGCCCATTGCCGCCGGCGGTCTATTGATCCTGCCCCATTGGGAGGAGATTCCGGAAGCATACCGGGATGAAATCGAAAGGGGCCGCCGGAAGCTTTTGAAGCTGGAACCCGGCACCGCCTTTGGCAGCGGCAGTCACGAATCTACCCGGCTTTGTCTGGATGCCCTGGAGCAGTAT
>CACZSB010000040.1 GCA_902783765.1 uncultured Lachnospiraceae bacterium | reverse complement strand
TTTTTGGCCTTGTAAATGGTGCGGACCGCCTGGGCTTTGATGGTAATGCCCCGCTCCCGCTCCAGGTCCATATTGTCCAGGACCTGCTCCTGCATTTCCCGGGCGGTTAAGAGGCCGGTATGTTCGATGATCCGGTCCGCCAGGGTGGATTTGCCGTGGTCGATATGGGCTATGATACTGAAGTTCCGTATATGATCCTGCGGTATTAACATATTATCTCCTGCTTATGAAAAATACTTCAAATTCCCGGGGTTCGGGGTCATTTCCCCCGCCTCGATGGCATGAACGATTTCCAGAATCTTATCGTTCACCCTGGTGGCTACCCCGGTCTTTTTGCCCCAGGCGCAGACCACCCCGTTAATGGCATCCACCTCGCAGGGCTTGCCCTTCTTCACATCCTGGAGCATGGAAGGCTCGATATTGCGGTGCTTTTTCATGGCGATGGGCAAAAGGGCCCTGGCAAAGGCCTTTTTCAGGGGCCCCTTATAATAAAACAATTTGGTGATATCCTTCCCCTGGACCGGGGCAAAGGTCACCCCGGCGGCCCGGCCCACATCCATTACTTCCTTCATACAGGCCAGGGCCCGGGGCTGGACGAATTTCGTTTCCGATACCAAACCAAAGGTGCCCCCCATCACCGTTCCCAGGCCGGAAAAGGTGGCATTGATCAAAAGCTTAGACCAGCGGGCCCCCAGGAGATTCTCTTCAATATGCACCGGGCACATCTTCTCCAGAATATCCTTTACCTGGGCAATTTTTTCCGGAGATACCCCTTCCATGCCCCCCATATGGAAGGACAGGGAGGCGGGATCGGAGGTAAGTTCGCAGACTCCCGGTTCTTTCAAAGTGGCCCCCCATTCCACCACACAGCCTATGGTGCGGCCTTTACCCAAGATCTCTTCGATTTCCGGCTCCGGCAGGCCGTTCTGTAAGGTCACCAATACCCCCTCCGGGGAAAGATAGTCCTTCAGGCGGGTCACCACTGCCTTATTATCCAGCTGCTTGGTCATAAGGAAGATCACATCATAAAGGCCTTCCATCTCCTCCGGCAGCAGGGCCTTTACCGGCACCTGCATATTCACAGTGCCGCAAATGACGGCTCCTTTTTCCTTCAGAGCCGCCACATGGGCCTTATTCCGATTGATAAGTTCCACCGGGATATTGTTTTTCGTAAGATAAGCTCCCAGGACAGTTCCCAGGGAACCGGCACCGTATATGGCACAGCGCATTATATGATTCCTCCGTATCTATGTGTGTCATTCTGAGGCCGTAAGGCCGAAGAATCCTGTAAGGTGGATGTAAGTCACCCTCACCCGGCCCTTCGGGCCACCCTCTCCCGCGTCCGGGAGAGGGCAAGGATCGAATCCTTACACCAGCTCCCGGGGCACATAGGCCTGGATGCGGATGCCCTCCGGGGTATACTCTTCTTTTATGACAGTTCCGTATTTTCGAATCCGCCCCAGGGCAGCGGCCTCCGTATAGGCAAAGACCCGGTCGATATACATCCGCCGCTCCTGCAATATGCCGGAAAGGCAGCTCTTTAGCTCCTCCAGCCCCTCTCCTTTCAAGGCGGAAATGCGCAGGGCTTCCCGGGCATTTTTATCGTACAGCAGGGAATCCTCCAGGGGCTTGTCGCACTTATTAAAAAGGGTGATCACCGGCTGATCTTTGACCCCAATCTCCCGAAGGGTCTCGTAAACCGTATCCATCTGCTGCCGCCGCCTGGGGGCGGAGGCGTCCACCACATGAAGGAGGATATCCGCATAACAGGCCTCCTCCAGGGTGCTTTTAAAGGCCTCGATCAGATGGTGGGGAAGCTTGCGGATAAAGCCCACGGTGTCCGTCAGCAAAATCTCCTCTCCCCCGGGCAGACTCATCCCCCGGGTGGTGGGATCCAGGGTGGCAAAGAGCTTGTCCTCCGCCAGAATCCCTGCCCCGGTCAGGGTATTTAAAAGGGTGGATTTCCCCGCATTGGTATAGCCCACAATGGCCGCCACGGGCACCGGATTGCTGCGGCGTTTTTCCCGCTGCTGAGCCCGATGGGCCGTAAGCTCCGCCAGCTGGGCCTTTAAGGCACTGATACGCCTGTGGATGGCCCGCCGATCCGTTTCCAGCTTGCTTTCTCCGGGGCCCCGGGTGCCGATACCGCCCCCCAGCCGGGAAAGGCTCATACCGGCGCCGGTGAGCCGGCTGGCCCGGTAGCGAAGCTGGGCCAGCTCCACCTGGATCTTGCCCTCCCGGGTCTTGGCCCGGCCGGCAAAAATATCCAGAATCAAAAGGCTCCGGTCCAGCACTTTGGTATCCAGCAGATCTCCCAGATTCCGCATCTGGGCCGGGGACAGCTCATCATCGCAAATGATCCCGTCCGCCTGAAGCAGGGCCAGTCTTTCCTTAAGCTCCTCCACCCGGCCGCTGCCTAAATAGGTGGCGGGATGGGGCTGCTCCCGGCTCTGGAGAAAAAGCTCCAGAGACTGGGCCCCGGCGGTTTCCGCCAGTTCCTCCAATTCCATCAGGGAAGCAATGGCCTCCTCCTGATCCTCCCGGGCCAGGCCCACCAATATATATTTTTCCTGTTTTTCTAAGGTTTCTATCATCGACTGCTCATTTCCACCAGGGCCAGCTCCGCCGCCATCTGATCGCTCAGATCCCCTCTTTTCACCGCATGATCATAATTCAAACAGTGCTCCAGCCTCATCTGCCAGCCCTCCCGGGAAAAAGCCCGGGCCTGGTGGGCATATTTCCCCACCGCATAGGGCTTGACCCCCAGGGTCTCGGCAATGGCAGCGGTGCTTAAGCCCCGCTCTCCCAGTTCCTTCACCGCCAGGATCCGTTCCACCTGCTGGGTGATCAGATATAAGATCCGCAAAGGGGGCTCCCGCAGGGCCCGCAGCTCCTCGTATAGAAGATAAGCCTCCCGGGGACGGCCCAGGGCCATGGCATCGATCATGGAAAAGATCCGCCCCTGCAGGGTCACGCTGGTGATTCTCTCCACATCCTCCAGGCTCACCGCCTTTTTATCCAGGCAGTAGGCCATAAGCTTTTCGCTCTCGCCGCTTAGGGTATTCATTTCTCCGCCGCAGCGCTCCAACAAAAGGTCCAGGGCATCCCGGTCTATGGTATAGCCCCCCTGGCGGAACATCGACTGGGCGGCGGCCCGGTACTCCTCTTCGCTTAAAAAGCCGCACTCCACCACCCGGCCCAGCTTGGCAAAGGCCTTATACAATTTGGATCGCTTGTCGCTCTCCTCCTCCACCATCACCAGGATGGTCTCCGGCGGAAGCTCCGTCAAAAGCTCTGCCAGCTCCTCCCCGCCCTTTTTTAATAGACCGGTATTTTCCAGCATAATCAGCCGCCGAGGTGCCAAAAAAGGCAGGGTCTGGGCAATTTCCCTAAGCTCCGCTATTTCAAAGCCCCGACCCTCCCGGTAGGTAAAATTCATGGTATCATCCCCACACACTTTCCGGCGCAGGGCCTCCCGGCAGCTTTTCCGCAGATAATCCTCAGGCCCCACCACCAGATAGCAGGGGGCCAGTATATTATCTTTCAGTTCCTGTTTCAGCTTCTTCATGAACCAGACAGGATTCCTTTTCTTATTTCAAAAGCTCCAGAGCCTTTTCCAAAAGCTCGTCTTCATCGGTGGCCGGATCATCGGTGCCCTGGATATCCGGCTCCAGCCCCACCCCGTGGAAATCCCGTCCGCTGGGGGAAAAGTAATGGGCAATGGTCACCTTCAGGGCCCCGCCCCCTTTCAGCTCATAAAAGCTCTGGACAATACCCTTGCCGAAGGTGGTATTCCCCAGCACGGTGGCTTCGTGATAATCCTGGAGGATGCCCGTAAGCACCTCGGAGGCACTGGCGGAGAACTCGTCCACCAGCACAATCATATCCCCGTCAAAAATGGGACGGGATATGGATTTTTCCGTATAAGACTCTCCGCCCTTGTAATCCATGCGGAAAATCATCAAATCGGCGGGCACAAAGAAATCTGCAATATCCAGCACTGCACTGAGCAAGCCCCCGGGATTGCCCCTCAGATCCAAAACCAGCTTTTCCATGCCCTGATCCCTAAGATTGACCAATGCACTGCGAACCTGGGACACGGAGACTTCATCGAACTCCGTCAGCTGAATATAGCCTGTTTTTTCATTGAGCATTCTGGAAAAAACGGTATCCACCTCCACCTGCCGCCGGCCGCAGGTCACGGTAAAGGTCTCGCCGGTGGCGGGGCGGTAAATGGTAAGCTCCACTGTGGTTCCCGCTTCACCCCGAACATAAAGCACAATCTCATCCAGCTTCATCTGGGTCACATCCATGCCGTCCACAGCTTTGAAAATATCGCCGGCTTTCAGGCCGGCTTCCAGGGCCGGGCTATTGGAAAAGACGGTGACCACCCGGCTTTCCAGGGTATTAATGTCCTGGGAAATCTGAACCCCAATCCCGCAGTAGGAACCGGAGGAGGATTCCATCATATCCTGCCATTCCTCCTCAGTCATATAGGCGGAATATGCATCGCCGCTGGCCTCAATAAAGGCCCGGTAGGCAGCATCCTCCCACTCGTCCTGAAGCTCCGTTCCCCGGCGCTGGGCCACCAATTCGGCGATTTCCCCCATACGGTCAATGGCGGCGTTCCCCTTCCAGGACTTCACCGTCACCTCAGGGCCGTATTGGGGCCGGGCATTTTCATAATCCGCCCATTTTTCCCCGGCCGCCTCCACATAAGCCTGCTGGGCCGCCAGATGCATCTTGGTGATATCGTAATCCAGCACCTGGTTTTCTTCAAAAATCTCCAGAACCTCATTAAACCGTTTTAAAAAGGCAGATTGGTTCCGGTCGATGGTTTTTGCCTCGGGCGAGGCGGAAGTATCGGCCGCCACAGTGGTGGTAGGCGCGGTAGTGGTGGTGGGGGGGATGGCCTCCGTGGTGGTCTCTGTGGCCGTGCTGCTCTCCAAGGGATTGGCCGTGGTGACCAATGTCTCCTGGGGCGTCGTTTCTTTCTGCCGACGCTCTGCCAGGCCCTTAAACAGGCTCGTAAGCGCTGCCACACCCAGGGTGCCAATCAGAAAAAAGATGATGCCCCCTATCAGAAATCCCTTCCAAAAGCCTTGATTCTTATTCTGTTCCATAATTCTCTCCTTATGCCTTCAGGTGCTTCTTAATGGAGAAGAAGCTGCCTAACAGACCAATCCCGACGCCCAGGGCCACCGAGATAGGGGCGATGAACTTAAAAAGCTGTTCACGGGTGATAAATCCGAATATATTTACCAGATTGGCATATTTTTCCTTGATATGATCCACCACTGCGGGGTAGCCGAACCACATCACCCCCAGGGGGATCAGGGCCCCCAGCAGGCCGATGATGACACCCTCCAGCACCAGAGGACTTCGAATAAAAGCATTGGAGGCCCCGATATAGCGCATAATGTGGATCTCCTCCCGGCGCATGGAAATGGTCAGGGCAATGCTGTTGCTGATCAGGCTCACCGCCACCACCAAAAGCACCGCCAGGATAATCACGGTGCCGGTCTGCAGGACCTGGGCCACGCTGCCCAACCCGTCGGCCACCACATTGCTGTAATTCACCCGGCGAACCCCCTCCACGGAGCGGGCATATTCCACAAATTCCATCTGCTTGCCGATATCGCTGAGGAAAATCTCAAAGGAAGCAGAATTGGCCAGGGGATTGTTGTCCGAATACCCCTCCGCCAGATGCTCATTGCCGGCAAAATAAACCTTCTTATAATTCTCCCAGGCCTCCTGGGCGGTGGTGAACTTCATCCGCTGGATATCGGGATAATCCGACAGCTTTTCTCCGATTTTCAGGATTTCCTCTTCACTGAGTCCCTCGTCGAAAAACACCGTGACGCCGACATTTTCCTCCGCCTCCCTCACGAAATTGTTGATATTCAGCATAATGGCGCTGGCACCGTCAAAAAGGAAGATGGTGAAAATCATAATACTCAGGGAAAAAATGGAGGGCCCCACGTGCCGGAGGATGTTTTTCAGGCCCTGGCCCAGCAGATACGGCAAATTACGCATGCTGATACCCTCCTTCGCTGATATCGGTAAAGACCTGGCCATCCTTCAGGGTCACCACCCGCTTTCGCAGCTGGTTGACCATGGCCACATCGTGGGTCACCACTATCACCGTGGTGCCGCTGCGGTTAAAATCCTCTAACAGCCGCATCACCTCCGCGGAATTGGCAGGGTCCAGATTCCCGGTGGGCTCGTCCGCCAGCAAATACTGGGGGCCGTTGACCACAGCCCGAGCCAGGGCCACTCGCTGCTGCTCCCCGCCGGATAGCTGGGAGGGGAAGCTCTTCTGCTTGTCCTCCAAACCCACATGGGCTAAAAGCTTGGGGATTCGCTTGGCCATGCCTCGCCGGGTGGCGCCTGCCACCCGCTGGGCAAAGGCCACATTGTCATATACTGTGTAATCCTGCAACAGGCGGAAATCCTGAAAGATTACCCCAAAATGCCGGCGGTAGCGGGGCAGCTGCCAGCTTGTCATTTTTCCCACATTTACGCCGTCCACCAGCACGGAGCCCTCGCTGGGCTTTTCTTCCCCCATAAGCAATTTGATCAGGGTGCTTTTGCCGGCGCCGCTGTCACCGATGATAAAGACAAACTCTCCGTCCCGGATGGTCAGGGTTAGGTCCGACAATGCCTGGACACCGTTGGGGCCATCGTATTTTTTGCTTACCTTTCGAAATTCGATCATAGAACTCCTTTCCCTCTGGCAAGGCTTCGCTTTTCTGTAAAAAGGCAACAGGAAAACTCCCCCGAAAGGGCAGTATTATTTTACACGATATCTGTGGAATTGAAAAGCTTTTTTACGATTCGGGGCCCACCGCTTCGATATGATCATCGAAAATACGGATTCTTCCTTCTTTCAAAAGGCGGCCCGCCGCCCGCTTGAAGGCGTTTTTACTCATGGAAAGTTCGGTTTTAATCAGCTCGGCGTCGGATTTATCACCTACCCCCAGAATCCCTCCGGTTTCCTTCAGATGAGCCAGGATGGTGGCCGCGTCCCCGTCCATTTGGGCGTAGGCTTTTTGGCGCAGGGACAAATTCAGTTTTCCGTCGGGGCGCAGCTTCACCACCCGGGCCTCCACCCGGTCTCCCGGCCTCAGGGTTTCAAACAATTCCTGACGGCTGATAAGGCCGAAATAGCGATTTTCCACCGCCACAAAGGCGCCCATTTCGGGATTCAGGGCATAAACGGTGCCCCAAACCTTATCATCCCGGCCATAGGGAGAGGAAGCTGAAAGTCCCTTTTCGATGCGCATGGTGGCGGCCAGACGTTCCGAACGATCCACATACAGGCGCACCAGTACCTTCTGTCCGGGCTTCAGCTCTCCCTGAGTTTCCTTGAAAGGCAAAAACAGATCCTTAGCCAGGCCCCAGTCTAAAAAGGCCCCGATGGGACTAAGCTGCTTCACCGTCAGCAAAGCCAGTTCCCCCAGCTCCAAAGCGGGCCGGACGGTGGTGGCAATGAGCCTGTCCTCGGAGTCCTTATACAGAAAAACCGAGAGCCGATCTCCCAAAGCCGCTCCCGCCGGCAGCTGACGGCCCGGAAGCAATACCGTATCCTGCCCCTCTGCTTCCCGCAGATAGGCCCCCGCTTCGCTGAAATGATCCAGTACCAATTCCTGGGTTTTCCCTATTTCAAGCATGATTATGCCTTCCTTTCCTGATTACCTAAGTATAACGACCGCCCCCATCGGCGTCAAGGAGGGGCAGGGAAAGAAAAACCCCGGACACTTTTCAGCATCCGGGGCTTATTCATCCAGGGCTACAAGGATTCGAACCTTGAAATGACGGAGTCAGAGTCCGTTGCCTTACCGTTTGGCGATAGCCCTATTTCAGTTCCCGTCAGAGGAACAAAGGGGATTATACAACCTGTTCTGCTAAAATGCAAGGGCTTTACAGAATTTCTTTCGCTTTCTCTTTTTCGTGCAAAATCCCCCGAATTCGAGTTTAACGGCTCATAATCGGGGGATTCTTTACAATTCCGTTGGGGCCCTTAAAGCCTTAAGGACCGAAAGCCCTATTATAACAGTCCCAGTTCCGCCTTCATGGCCTCCAGCTCGGAATCCACCTTGCTGTTGACCACTGCTTCGTGATAGCGGGCTTCGGCTGCGAAGGTCTCGTCCACCGGCTCCAGCTGAAGCTCTGCCATGGCGTTGGCCTGATCCAGCATGTGATCCACCTTTTCCTCGATACGGGCAAAGGCACCCAGGGAAGCCTCCGCCTTGTTGGTGGCAGAATTCTTGGCAGCCTCGTTGACCTTTTCCTGAGCCTTGGCGATTTTCAGCTTGGCTTCGATTACGCCCTTGCGTTGCTGCAGGGACTGAAGATCCGTCACCAGCTTGTCGTGCATCTGACGCATTTTGGCGGAATTGGAAGCCGCCACATCATAAAGCTGCTGCAGGGACTCGCCCACCTCTTCCAGGGCCTGTTTCTTTTTGATAAAGATTTTGGCATCCTCTTCGTTGCCGGCGGCCAGGGCCTTCTTGGCCAGGTTAGTATACTTCTCGATTTCCTCCTGGTTGGCCACTAAGTTTCTCTTGGCCTTGGCTTCGTCCGCCATCACGGAAGCGGTCTCCCGCTTAACCTCCGCCAGATCACCGGTCAGTTCCCTC
>CACZSB010000039.1 GCA_902783765.1 uncultured Lachnospiraceae bacterium | reverse complement strand
GTATCTGGAACGCTTTTTCTCCTGCATACAGGCAGCCACCCAGCTGATTTTTGCCATCGCCGTGATGACCTGGTATTCGCCTCTGTTTACCATCACCATGCTGGGGATGACGGCCGCCATGTTTGTGGTGCCCGCGGTTTTCTCCAAAAAGCTGGAGAAGGCCACGGAGGAAGTATCTGCGGCCCAGGAAGCCATGACCCAGGGCCTCAGCGAAGTGGTGTACGGCTTTGAAGTTACCCGTTCCTTCCAGAAAGAGCCCTATCGTCTGCAGAAATTTGGCGCCTGCAATGAGAAGCTGAGAAAGTGCAGCCAGAAGCTGGAAAGCCTGAAGGCTCTGAATGGGGTATCCTCTTCCCTGCTGGGTTTTATGATGCAAATGGTGATTTGCATTATGGCGGCCTACTATATCTTCCGGGGGCGCCTGAGCTACGGCAGCATGGTAGGCGTAATCCAGGTATCCGGCAGTATGACCCAGCCTATTTTCGAACTATTTGCCCTGATTCCCGCCATCAAATCCTTAAAGCCCATCTGGGAGAAGATCGACAACTATACCCGGGGGAAGGATGCCCCCGCCCAGGCGGAGCCGGCCCGGGACTGGAAAACCATTTCTCTGGAAGATGTGCACTTTGCCTATGAAGCGGAAGAGGGCAAGGAGGTGCTGAAAGGCGTGGATCTGACCATCGAAAAAGGCAAGAAGTATCTGATTGTGGGAGAGAGCGGCTCGGGCAAAACCACCCTGGTGAATATTCTGGCGGGGAAGATGGAACCCCAAAGCGGCAGCGTGCTGATAGACGGAAAAGCTCTGACCCAGGAATCGTCCGGTCTTTCCCATTTATCCGCCGGGGTGTGGCAGAATGTGTATCTGTTTAACGAAAGCATTAAAGAAAACATTCTGATGGGAGAGGAAAACGGGGACATTTCCGCTGCGGTGGAGGCCGCCGCCCTGGAAGATGTGACCGAGGAAAAGGGCCTGGATTTCCAGGTGGGAGCTAACGGCGACCAGCTTTCCGGGGGCCAGAAGCAGCGCATTGCCATTGCCCGGGCTTTGCAAGCTGACAAGGATATCCTGATCCTGGATGAGGGGCTTTCCGCCCTCCATGAGGACATGGGCCAGAAAATTGAAAAGGGTCTGCTGGCGGGCAAGGACCGCACGGTGATATCCATTTCCCACCACGCCAGCCGGGAAATCCGAGATATGTATGATGCAGTGATTGAATTAAAGGAAGGACGAATTGCATAAAGTTATAATTCTCCCTGATCACGGAAATACCCGGACTTATTTTAACGACGAGTCCCCTTTTTTCAGGGCCGTTGCCCTGCTATAATACCAATACCAATTACAAAGGAGATGTGTTTCATAATCACAGAGCCGTGTAAGATGCTGCAATCGAATTAAATAAGGGACAGATTGCGTAAGGCGCCGCAGAAATTGATTGAACAGGAAATTCAACCAAACAGTTAGTGAAAATTCAACAAACAGGCGAGAAACTCAACCCTTTGACGCTTCTTTTTGCCCGCAGACCGGCCTATGCTTGATGGGGCGGCGGGAAAGCCGACCATAGCACAACGGAGGAAACAAAAATGGTAAAAACAGAGTCATTCGGCAGCAGACTGGCCGCCACCCGGAAAAGCTGCGGCTTCACCCAGGAAGAATTGGCGGAACGCCTGAACATTTCGCCGCAAGCTGTGTCCAAATGGGAAAACGACCTGACGTCACCGGATTTGGATACCCTGTCCCGCATAGCGGAGATCTTTGATATCAGCACGGATACCCTGCTGGGCCGGGTTAAGAAAGAAACCCGCATGGTGGAGGCGGGCAAACGGAAGGATCCCGATCAGATTTTTCTCCGGATTAAGGTGAATACCAAGGCAGGGGATAAGGTCATGCTCAATCTGCCGGTCATGCTTGTTAAGGCCTTCAAGGACAGCAACGATCCGGGCCATCTGACGGTGGGGAATTATTCTCTGGACAATATCGACTGGGATCAGATTCTGACTCTGGTGGATCAGGGGGTCATGGGAGAATTGATCAGCGTTGAAAGTGCGGATGGAGATCTGGTCAGTATTTGGGTGGAATAAATGCAGATATCAATATATGCCGGGGAAGGAGAACGTCCCATCAGGATTCATCTTCCCAATGCGCTTTTGGATTTTCCCTTTATATGGCAGCTGATGGGAAAATCCTGCAAAGGGCTTGCTGAAAGTGATACATCTTCCCAAAGCCCGAAGCAGATGCA
Source organism: uncultured Lachnospiraceae bacterium (assembly GCA_902783765.1). Taxonomy (GTDB): domain Bacteria; phylum Bacillota; class Clostridia; order Lachnospirales; family Lachnospiraceae; genus UBA6987. The sequence goes on along the minus strand of CACZSB010000039.1, from coordinate 1,221 downwards.
GAATATGGCCCGGGGACTGAAACGTTATGTGAGAAAATACGGTCATTTTGACCTGATCAGTGTGGAATCCGCCACGGGAGAGCGGGTGATTATCAGGATTTAAAATCAGGCACTGTAAAACTGAACCATAGAAAGGAAAATCGAATCATGATCCAATTCAGAAACGACTTCTATGCGGATATCCGTATAGAAGACAGGGAAACCACCCGTATCAGCTACAAGGCGGGGGGGCTTGAGGAAATGAAAAACCGGGTGGAAAAGCAGGCCTTTCTCAGGGTCTATGACGGAAAGCTCTGGTATTATGCCTCCGTTACCGATGTGGACCACCTGCAGGAGACCCTGGACGGCCTGTACGCCGCCGCCATCCCCAACCCGGCCATCCTGGAGGACCCCATCGTCCGCCGCTTCGAAAAAAACAAAGACCGCCTCTTTCACTTTAAGGACTGTTCCGTGCGGGACATCCCTCTGGAGAAAAAGCAGGAACTGCTCCTGTCCTATCTGCCCCTTTTGAACGAAGAGGACTGCATCAAACTCCCCCGGGGCAATTATCTGGATCGCAGCAGCCTGTTCACCTTCCTCTCCAGCCTGGGGGCGGATATTCAGTACGATTATCAAACCTGCGGCCTGGTCTTCAGCTTCGATATGGCGGAGGGAGAAAAGAAATTCAGCGGCAGCTGGCAAAAAGGCGGCACCCGTTTTGAGGATATGGCCGGCCTGGAGGCGGGAATTCGCAGCTCAGTGCAGGAACAGGCGGATTTCCTGCGGCAATCCGTGCCGGTGGAGCCGGGAAAATACCCGGTGGTGCTTTCCCCCGAGGCAGCAGGGGTCTTTGCCCATGAATCCTTTGGCCACAAATCCGAGGCGGACTTAATGATTTCCGACGAGACCATGAAGGAAGAGTGGCAGCTGGGCAAAATCGTGGGCTCTCCCATCCTGTCCATAGCGGAAGCGGGAGACGTGTCCGGGGCCGGCTACGTGCCCTATGATGACGAAGGAACCCGGGCCAGGAAGAATTACCTGATTAAGGACGGCGTCCTGGCTGGCCGCCTCCACAGCGCCAAAACTGCGGCGGCGCTGGAAGAGGAAGTCACCGGCAATGCCCGGGCCGTAAGCTGTGACTTTGAGCCCATCGTGCGCATGACCACTACCTATATCGAAGGGGGAGAGTTGAGCTTCGAGGAACTGATTGCCCCCATCAAAAAGGGCTATTTCATCAAGACC
>CACZSB010000038.1 GCA_902783765.1 uncultured Lachnospiraceae bacterium | reverse complement strand
TGTCCTTAGTACGAGAGGACCGGGATGGACGCACCGCTGGTGCACCGGTTGTCATATCAATGGCATAGCCGGGTAGCCAAGTGCGGACGGGATAAACGCTGAAGGCATCTAAGCGTGAAGCCCCCCTCAAGATGAGATATCCGAAAGACCCCTTGAAGACCACGAGGTAGATAGGGCAGAGGTGGAAGCATAGCAATATGTGTAGCTGACTGTTACTAATCGGTCGTGACACTTGACCGTAGAGGATGTCGCAGCGTGGATAGAGGCGAAGTTTGCAGCGGATAAGCTTGCTTATCCGGATGTGAACGCGCCGAAGATGCTACAAAGTAGCATCTCAGGACACGAAATAGCCCGCAGGGCTATGAGTGACCACACGCAAGACATCTGACTCTCTTCTTTGATAAATAACTTCAGTATGCGGCTTTCAGGGCGCAAGCGGTTCACGGCCTATGAGGGCCGTGTTTTCATATCATTGACAATCCTGCCTGCTCTCTATATGATAAGCTTGTTTGCTTTAAATCCTCACCATCATATATTTGTCAATAGGAGCATGGGATATATGGATAAAATCGGTATTATCGTCGCCATGGATGTGGAACTCTCATTTCTGCTGGAGGCCCTTGAGTCCCCGGTAAAAGCAGTAATCAGTGGTATGGACTTTTATGAGGGCGAGATCCGTGGGAATTCTGTAGTGATAGCCCGCAGCGGCATCGGAAAGGTCTGTGCCGCCATTTGCGCCCAAACCATGATTCGTGAATTTATGCCCGGCTGTATTATTGTGGGAGGCATAGCCGGCGCAATCCAGAATTTGCCCCATGGCAGCGTGGTGATCGGTGACAAACTGGTGCAGCACGATTTTATTTTAAATGCTTTCGGTTATGAAGACGGTTTTCTGCCGGCCCTTAAGAAATGCTATATGGAAAGCGACCCCGGATTGGCAGAGGCCCTGATTCAGGCGGCCATGTCCCTGGATCTATGCGTATACAGGGGCATTATTGCCAGCGGCGACTGTTTTGTCAATACGCAGGAAAAGAAGGATTATATTCTAAATACCTATCATGCGGCTGCCTGCGAAATGGAAGGGGCGGCCATTGCCCAGGTATGTGAAATGAACCGGCTGCCCTATAGTGTCATACGATGTATTTCCGACAGCGGAGATGAACAGGCTAATGAGGACATTGAAAGCAATGAAATGATGGCCAGCAGCGGCTCGGCTTCTGTGATTCTGAAATACCTCGAGGGACTGAACAATGATTGAAAAGAGCGGAAAATACACATTAAAAGATAATCTAATCTGGATCATAACCATCCTGGTCGGGGTTGCCTTGTACTCCTTGGGTTTTGACCTTTTCTGGAAGCCCCATAACTTAAACGGCGGGGGTGTGTCCGGTCTTGCTTTTATTATTCACCGGGTTACAGGGGTAGCCTCCGTTGGTATTTTGAATTTTATCATCAATGTCCCCTTATTTATTGCCGGCAGAGCCAAGCTGGGAAGCCGTTTTTTCTGGGGCTCCTGTATCGGTATGCTGGCAAGCAGCGTGTTTTTGGATCTATTTGATCATATTCCCGCTCCCCAGATTGATTCCGTGCTTTTGGCTTCCATTTACGGGGGTGTCATCAGCGGTGTGGGAATCGGTCTGATCATTCGGGCCGGTGCTTCCGGGGGCGGTTCCGATATTTTGATTCGCCTCATGAAAATGCGCTGGCAGAATGTATCTGTGGGTACCATCAGTCTGATGATTGATGTGACTATCATAGCCCTGAATGCCTTTGTGTTTAAGGATATTCAGACGGCTTTGTACAGCGGTGTAACCGTATATATTTATTCCAAGGTGTTTGATGGGGTGATTTACAGCTTCGATTACAGCCGGGTGGCATTGATCATATCCAAAAAGTATGAGGAGATAGCTCAGTCCATTGACCAGCATATGCACCGGGGTATTACTTTGCTGGATGGAGAGGGGTATTACAGCCGGGAGCATACCAAGGTGGTCATGACTGCCATCAGCAATCGTCAGTTAACGGAATTAAAGCAGTTGGTTACGGAAGTTGACCCCGGGGCCTTTATGATTATTCAGGATTCTCATCAGATTTTGGGAGAAGGATTTAAGAAATACAGCAAAACAAATTTGTGATTTAGAGTGGATACATTCAAACTTCATTCCGAATATGCCCCCACAGGGGATCAACCCCAGGCCATCCAAGCCCTGGCGGAGGGCTTTGCGGCGGGGAATCGTTTTCAAACCCTCTTGGGAGTCACCGGTTCCGGTAAAACCTTTACCATGGCCAATATTATTGCCCGCTTGAACCGACCCACCCTGGTGCTGGCCCATAATAAGACCTTGGCAGCCCAGCTCTACAGCGAATTCAAGGAATTCTTTCCCGAAAACGCAGTAGAGTATTTTGTTTCCTATTACGATTATTATCAACCGGAAGCCTATGTGCCTTCCTCTGACACCTATATTGCGAAGGATTCTGCCATCAATGATGAAATCGACAGGCTTAGGCATTCTGCCACGGCAGCTCTGTCCGAACGGCGGGATGTGATTATCGTTTCCTCCGTTTCCTGTATTTATGGTTTAGGCAGTCCCATTGATTATCAAAATATGACCCTGTCTTTACGCCCGGGACAGATAAAGGACCGGCGAGATATCCTTCGGCGGCTGGTGGATATGCAATATCAGCGCCATGATTTGGAATTAAAGCGGGGCTGTTTTCGGGTACGGGGGGATACGGTGGAAGTACTTCCCGCTTCCAGTGAAGAGTCCGGGATACGAATTGAATTATTCGGAGACGAAATCGACAGAATTCTGTCTGTGGATGCCTTGACCGGCAAAATTAAATCTTCTTTGGATCATGCGGTAATCTTTCCGGCTTCCCATTATGTGGTGGCGCCGGAAGCCCTTCTAAAGGCCACAGAAGAGATTGAGAAAGAATTAAGCGAGCAGGTGGCCTATTTTCGTAAAAACGACCGGCTCATCGAAGCCCAGCGTATAGCGGAAAGAACCCATTTTGACGTGGAAATGCTCCGGGAAACGGGCTTCTGTTCCGGTATTGAAAACTATTCCCGGCATCTGGCCGGACTGCCCGCCGGGGCCACGCCCCACACCTTGCTGGATTACTTTCCGAAGGATTTCATTTTGATGATTGACGAATCCCATATGACCGTCCCCCAGGTCCGTGCCATGTACCGGGGAGACAGAAGCCGCAAATCCACCCTGGTGGAATATGGTTTTCGTTTGCCCTCCGCCCTGGACAACCGGCCCCTGAATTTTCAGGAGTTTGAGGATCGGCTAAATCAGGTGCTGTTTGTTTCTGCCACCCCTGCCCAATACGAAAAGGAGCATGAGCTCCTCCGGGCGGAACAGGTAATTCGGCCCACGGGGCTTTTGGATCCCCAGGTGGAATTGATGCCTGTGGCAGGCCAGGTGGAGGATCTGATCGGCCGCTGTCATGAGGCGACTGAAAAGAAGGGAAAGGTGTTGGTGACCACCCTCACCAAGCATATGGCAGAGGATTTAACCAGCTTTTTGCGGGAGGCAGGGATACGGGTCCGTTATCTGCATTCCGATATCGATACCTTGGAACGGGTGGAAATCATTCGGGATATGCGCCTGGATGTATTTGATGTGCTGGTGGGTATAAATCTACTTCGGGAAGGATTGGATATTCCGGAAATAAGCCTGGTGGCTATTTTGGATGCGGATAAAGAAGGCTTTCTCCGTTCTGAAACGGCGCTGATTCAGACCATCGGCCGGGCGGCCCGGAATGTGAACGGGAAAGTGGTTTTATATGCGGATACGGTGACGGATTCCATGGGCGCTGCCCTGGAGGAGACGAACCGCCGCCGGGGCATTCAGCAGGCCTATAATGAGGCCCATGGCATTACGCCTGCCTCGGTACAGAAGGCGGTGCGGGACCTGATTGCCATTTCCCATAAAGTGGAAACCCGGAATGCTTTAAAACTGGATAAGGACCCGGAATCCATGGATGAGCGGGAACTGAAAAAACTAATTGCCGAGATCACCAAAAAAATGAATCAGGCGGCTGTGGAACTGAATTTCGAAGAGGCAGCCTTCCAGCGGGACAGAATGCTGGAGCTGAAAAAGCATTTGAATTCATTTTAGTGATAGATGCGCCGCCTTAACTCCCCCGCCAGGAAATTGTCCTTTCGGGGCTTTTGTGATATAATAACCTTTATGGAACGCATGGAGAGACAGTATATCCGGGTCCGGGGGGCCGCGGAGCATAATTTAAAACATATAGATGTGGATATTCCACGCAATGAACTGGTGGTGATTACCGGTCTTTCCGGTTCGGGAAAATCCTCCCTGGCCTTCGATACCATTTATGCGGAGGGCCAGCGCCGCTATATGGAATCCCTGTCCTCCTATGCGAGACAATTTCTGGGCCAAATGGATAAGCCCAATGTGGAGAGCATAGAGGGTCTGTCCCCGGCCATTTCCATCGATCAGAAATCCACCAATCATAATCCCCGCTCTACCGTGGGAACGGTTACGGAGATATATGATTATCTGCGTTTATTATATGCCCGGATTGGGATCCCCCATTGTCCCGGCTGTGGACGGGAGATCCGCAAAATGAGTGTGGATCAGATGGTGGATGCTTTGAGTGCTTATCCGGAACGCACTCGGATCCAGATCCTGGCCCCGGTGGTCCGGGGGAAAAAGGGTCGTCATGAGAAGCTATTAGAGGATGCCCTGCGCCGGGGCTATATCCGGTCTCGGATCGACGGAGAGACAAGGGATCTTTCCGAGGAAATCCAGCTGGATAAAAATATCAAGCATAATATAGAAATCGTGATTGACCGGCTCAGCGTACGGCCGGATATGGCCTCACGACTGGCGGATTCTTTGGAAACCGCCATGGGCCTGACGGAGGGCCTGGTTTGGGCCGATGTGGAGGGAAAGATCCAGAGCTTCAGCCTGAATTTTTCCTGCCCCGATTGCGGCATCAGCATGGAGGAGATTGAACCCAGAAGCTTTTCCTTTAACAATCCCTTCGGTGCCTGTCCTGACTGTGCCGGCCTGGGCTATACCATGAGCTTTGAACGGGATCTGGTAATTGATGAGAATCTCAGCTTCCATCAGGGCTGCGTCAAGGGTCCCGGCTGGATGAGCTCCGCCAACGGAAAAAGCTTTTCCAGCTGCCTTTTGGAGGCTATCTCCGAACAATACGGCCTGGATCTGGATATGCCCTTTAAGGATATCCCCAAAGAGCAGCAGGATGCCTTTTTATATACGGGATATCCCGAGCCCCTAAAGGTGCATTATCAAAGCAGCCGGGGCCGGGGCATATATGACGAGCACTTTAAGGGCCTGATCCGCAATCTGGAACGCCGCTACGAGGAAACCCCGGTAAGCTTCCGTTCTGAGTATGAAAAGTTCATGCGGATCGCTCCCTGCCGGAGCTGCGGGGGCAAACGCTTAAAACCCACCTCCCTGGGGGTAAGCGTGGACGGAATCAATATTATTGATTTATGTGAACAGAGCGTGGGCAGGCTGAAGAAGCTGGTGGCTGATTTTTCTTTTACTGAGCAGGAAAAAATCATTGCCGGTCCCATTTTGAAAGAAGTGCTGGCCCGTCTTGGATTTTTGTCCGATGTGGGCCTGGACTACCTGACCCTTATGCGAGGGGCCGCCACCCTTTCCGGGGGCGAGGCCCAGCGGATCCGTCTGGCTACCCAGGTGGGATCCGGTTTGGTGGGAGTTTCCTATATTCTGGACGAACCCAGCATCGGTCTCCACCAGCGGGATAATGAAAAGCTTTTGGCCAGCCTGAAACAGCTGCGGGATTTGGGCAATACGGTTATTGTGGTAGAACATGATGAAGATACCATGTGGGAAGCGGACACCATTGTAGATATCGGTCCCGGTCCCGGGGAACAGGGCGGCAAGGTGGTTGCCGTGGGTAATGCCCGGGAAATCATGGAGAATCCCCAGTCCATTACCGGTGATTATCTGGCAGGCAGAAAGCGGATTCCCGTGCCGGAGAAGCGGCGGAGCCCCCGGGGCTGGCTGAAAGTAAAAGCGGCCGCCGCCAACAATCTGAAAAATATCGATGTCTGCTTTCCTCTGGGGGTTTTTACCTGCGTGACCGGCGTATCCGGTTCCGGAAAAAGCTCCCTGGTGAACGAAATACTATATAAAAGCGCTGCCCGGCAGCTGTACCGATCCAAAGAGGAAGCAGGACCCAGCGGTGGTCTGGAGGGTCTGGAACAAATCGATAAGGTAATTGCCATCGACCAGAGCCCCATTGGCCGCACGCCCCGTTCCAATCCTGCCACCTATACCGGTGTTTTCGATATGATACGGGATTTATTTGCCGCCACCTCCGACGCCCGGGAGCGGGGCTATAAAAAGGGCCGCTTCAGTTTTAATGTGAAGGGGGGCCGCTGTGAAGCCTGCAGCGGGGACGGAATTTTAAAAATCGAAATGCACTTTTTAGCGGATGTGTACGTGCCCTGCGCGGTATGCGGGGGACGTCGCTACAATCGGGAGACTCTGGAGGTCCGCTACCGGGACAAAAATATAGCCGATGTGCTGAATATGACGGTGGATGAGGCCCTGATTCTCTTTGATAAGGTGCCGGCGGTGAAACGGAAGCTTTCCTGGCTGGCCTATGTGGGCCTGGGCTATATCCGTCTGGGGCAGCCCTCCACCACCCTTTCCGGGGGGGAGGCCCAGCGGGTGAAGCTGGCCACGGAACTTTCCAAAATGGAAACAGGCAATACCCTGTATATTTTGGATGAACCCACCACAGGCCTTCATTTTGCGGATGTTCGCAAGCTTACGGAGATCCTTCAGCGGCTTACGGAGGGAGGAAATTCCGTGGTGGTGATAGAACATAATCTTGACGTAATTAAAACGGCAGATTATATTTTAGATTTAGGACCCGAAGGCGGTGATGGGGGCGGAAGGCTGATAGCAGAGGGCACTCCCGAAGAAGTTGCCCAGAACTCCGCTTCTTTTACGGGGCAGTTTTTAAGGAAAATGCTGAATCAATCAGCCGGCACCAAGGCGCAAAAGGAAGCAGTTAAATCATAGAACACTAAACAGGTAAGGGAAACAGCATGAATTTTATGGACAATGATATGGATAAAAACATGGAAACGGATCAGAGCAAAGGCTCGGATTCAGTGGAAGATAAACAGGGGACCGATACTTCATCGGAACAGGATAACGGGGGGGATTACGAACAATTCTGCTCCATGTGCCGGCGTCCGGAAAGCAAAACCGGTCGTTTAATGAAGCTGCCCGGGGACCTGAATATCTGCCCGGATTGTATGCAGAAATCCTTTGATACCTTCCGTCACTCAGGGATTGATATTAACAGCCTGCCCAAAATACCCATCGGCCGTATTGATTTGAGCCAGCTGGGTTTTACGCAGGTGCAGCCCCGGGCTGGGGTTAAAAAGAAAAAAGCCGTGGACAAAGCCCCGAAGGAGGAATTGAAGCTTTCCGATGTGCCTCGCCCTCACCTGATTAAAGCTATGCTGGATGAATATGTGGTGGGGCAGGAAAAGGCTAAAAAGGTCCTTTCCGTGGCGGTATATAACCATTACAAACGGGTTTTTTCCGACAATAAAGATGGAGTGGAGATTGAAAAATCCAATATTTTAATGATCGGCCCCACGGGCAGCGGCAAGACCTTTTTGGTTCGTACCCTGGCTAATCTTTTAAAGGTGCCCCTGGCCACCTCGGATGCCACCTCCCTTACAGAGGCCGGATATATCGGGGATGATATCGAAAGCGTGCTTTCCAAATTACTGATGGCGGCAGACAATGATGTGGAGCGGGCGGAGCACGGCATCGTATTTATTGACGAAATCGATAAAATCGCTAAGAAACAGAATACCACCAGCCGGGATGTATCCGGGGAATCGGTGCAGCAGGAGCTGCTGAAAATGCTGGAGGGCAGCCGGGTGGAGGTTCCTGTGGGCTCCACCAGCAAGAATCCCATGGTTCCCACAGCCACCATTGATACAAAAAACATTTTGTTTATCTGTGGGGGGGCCTTCCCGGAGCTGGAGGAGATAATCCGTCAGCGTCTGAAAGGTCAGAACAGCATCGGTTTTTCCTCCACCCTGGAGGCAGCCCAGGCCAGCAGTGATGAGGTTCTGGCCCAGGTCAGTCTAGAGGATTTACGGAAATTCGGTATGATTCCAGAATTTATCGGCCGTCTCCCGGTGATCGCCACCCTGGAAACCCTTACCAAGGAGTACCTGGTTCGGATTCTGAAGGAACCTAAGAATGCCATTATCCGTCAGTATCAAAAGCTGATGGATATGGATGAGGTGAAGCTGGAGTTTGAGGACGGGGCCCTGGAATTGATGGCGGAAAAAGCCTTAAAGAAGGAAACCGGCGCCCGGGCCCTGCGGGCCATTATTGAGGAATATATGCTGGATATCATGTATGAGATCCCCCGGGATAATTCCATCGGCCGGGTGGTGATCACCCGGGAATATCTGGAGGAAAAAGGCGGCCCCAAAATCATATTGCGGGGCATGGATCAGCTGCCGGAATCGGTGGGATAAGAAGGAAGACGCCATGAAACGGTCGTTGCAGGACAAATATACTTTAGATGATCTGAGAGCAATCCTTAAGGATCTGCGGGGGCCTGAGGGCTGTCCCTGGGACCGGGATCAGAATTATGAATCCCTGAAAGTCACCCTCCGGGATGAGACCCAGGAAGTGCTGGATGCGGTGGATCATAAGGATATGGAGAATCTCCAGGAGGAATTGGGAGATTTGTTGCTCCAGGTGCTCTTTTATGCGGATCTGGCAGCGGAAGACGGGTATTTTACCCTGGATGATGTGATGACCGGCCTGGGCCGCAAATTGGTGCGCCGTCATCCCCATGTATTTGGGGATGCCAAGGCGGAAACCCCGGAGGAAGCCCTGGCCCTGTGGCGGGAAGTCAAGCGCCGGGAACGGGAGGAGGGATACCGCTGATGCGTATCGATAAGTATTTGAAGCTCACCCGGATCATCAAGCGCCGTACCATAGCCAATGAGGCCTGCGACGCAGGCCGGGTCCAGGTGAACGGCAAAACAGTCAAGGCCTCCTATGAAGTAAAAGTGGGAGATGAAATATGTATAGGTTTCGGCAATCGGAGCCAGTCCCTGCGGGTATTGGCCATTAAAGAAACCGTACGGAAAGAAGACGTGGAAAGTTTATTTGAATTAATCTGATAAAGAATTATGGCAGTCAAGCGAAGCAATAAAAAACAAAAAAGAAAACAGAATCTCACCCGCCTGACCCTGCTGGCTGTGGTGCTGTTTCTGATTGTTGGCATGGGCTTTGCCATGAAGAATCTTTCAGATAAAGCAGCCTCCTATGCGGCCCGGGAAGCAGAGTTGGAGTCCCTGATTGCTGCGGAAGAAGGAAGGGCTTACGAGTATAAGGAAATGAGTAAGCTTCGTCAGACCCTGCGTTATATTGAAATTCTGGCCCGGGAAAAGCTTAATCTGGTTTTTCCTGATGAGATCTTAGTTAAACCGGAAGAATGAATATGATCCGGGAACAGCTGTTGACAATACTCAATAAGAAGGAATATTTCAGGCCGGGAGAGAAAGTTCTGCTGGCCTTTTCCGGCGGTGGAGATTCCGTGGCGCTCCTGTCCTTAGTGTGGGAACTGAGCCGTACTATGGGCTTTAGCTTAAGCGCTCTCCATGTGAATCACGGCCTTCGGGAAGAAGCTGGGGAAGATGAACGCTTTTGCTTGGAATTTTGCCAAAAAATCAATGTTCCATTGACCCGGATCCACGCCGATGTGTCCACTTTTGCCAAAGAAAAGGGACTTGGGCTGGAGGAAGCGGGACGCAGGCTTCGATATCAGCGGCTGGAGAAACAGGCCTTAAAGGAAGGGGCCGGGATGATTCTTACAGCCCATCATTTAAATGACCAATGTGAGACCTTGCTTCTGAATCTTTTAAGAGGAAGCGGGCTTGAGGGCCTGGCAGCCATGAAGGAACAGCAGCTTTTGGATTCCGGGCTTTATTTGATTCGTCCTTTTTTGGCGGTCCCCAAGGAAACGCTGCTGGCTTATTTATCGGAGGTTGGATTGGAATATTGCAGGGATCAAAGCAATCTCCAGGAAGATTTCAGCCGAAATTTTCTAAGGAATCGCATCCTGCCTTTACTGGAGGAACGCTTTCCCGGGGCTTCTAATCGCATGGCAGAATGCGCCAGCCGTCTTTCCAGGGTTGAAGAGCATTTACAAAATGAAGCGGCAAAATGGCTGAAAATCCATCAGATCGCAACGGGGGATAGGCTTCCTTTGGCGGCTCTAAAAAGGCTGGATGAAACAGCCAGACGATATGTTTTTCGCGGCTTTTTGGAAAAGGCAGGTGGTCTGAGGGATGTAAGCGCAGTTCATTATCAGGCTTTGGAACAGTTAATCCATAAAACCTCCGGATCGCAAATTCATTTGCCGGGCAAGCGGACTCTGCTGCGGGAGCAGGAAGGATTGCGGCTTTTGAATGAGGATCAAGCCCTTAAAGAAAAGAAGCCGACATTCAGCTTTCGTCTCCTGGAAAGTGTCCCCGAGAGGGATTTTCCCACAGACCCCTACACGAAATGGCTGGATTATGATATAATCGGCCCTGATCCCGTGCTGCGGCATCGTCAGGAAGGAGATTATATTTTTCTGACGGCGGGACGCAAAAAAACGCTGCACCGCTATATGATTGACGAAAAGATCCCCTTGGCTTTACGGGATCGCCTGTGGCTCCTGGCCCGGGGGTCCCATGTATTGTGGATTCAAAATGGACGGATCAGCGAAGCAGCAAAAATCGGTCCCGGTACCCGCCGGGCCGCGGAGGTCAGCATCAGCTGGCCCGGGGAGGAAGCATGAAGAAGCATAATTTAAAAACAATGATTTCTGAGGAAGAAGTGGAGGCCCGGATTAAAGAGCTGGCCCAGCAGATTACTCAGGATTATACGGGCAAGACGCTTCATATGGTGGGGATTCTAAAGGGATCCGTTCCCTTTATGTGGACCCTGGCCCGGTATATAAAACTGCCCCTGACCATGGATTTTATCAGCTGCTCCAGTTACGGCAGCGGCACCACTTCCAGCGGTGTGGTACGTTTTAATAAGGACCTGGACGAAGCCATAGAGGGCAAGGATGTGCTTCTGGTGGAAGATATTATCGATACCGGTCGGACTTTGTCTTATCTGGTGCCTATGCTGGAGCAGCGGCGTCCCAACAGTCTGAAGCTGGCCTCCCTGTTGGATAAACCCTCCAGACGGGTTTGCCCCGAGGTCCAGGCGGATTATTGCGGCTTCCAGATACCGGATCAGTTTGTGGTGGGCTATGGGCTCGATTATGACCAATGCTACCGGAATCTGCCCTATATCGGCTATATTGAGATTTTAGAAGGATAAGGAGTTAACGACTTTGAATCAAAGACTTCGGGCCAACTGGCTTTTTATAATGATCCTGGGAATTATATGTATCACCCTGTATTATGGCGCGGATGCAGCCAAACGGGCCGCCACCCAGTCGGAAACCAATTTCAGCAGCTTTCGGACCTCCCTGGAGGCGAACCAGGTGGGAAAAGTCAGTATCCAGCAAAGTGAAGACGTTCCCAGCGGCATAATTTATTATACCCTGAAGAATGCGGAGGGGAAGAAGTATTTCTTTAACACCTCCAATGTAAACACTGTTCAGGATTTGCTGTTGGAATGGGAGGCCAATGGCATTACTACAGAGTGGACTATGGAAGAAGTGGTCCATCCAGTGGATATTTTGGCCATTATAACGATTCTATTGATTGTGGCTTTTGCGTTTTTCCTTTTTACTACCCTGATGCGGGGCGGAAATGGAGGCGCCAATGCCCGTATGATGGATTTTGGCAAAAGCCGGGCCGTAATGGCCAAGGGAAATAACCTGAGCTTTAGGGACGTGGCCGGTCTGGAAGAGGAAAAAACGGATCTCGAGGAAATCGTTGATTTCCTGAAGGATCCCAAGAAATACAACGGACTGGGGGCCCGAATTCCCAAGGGCGTTCTGCTGGTGGGCCCACCCGGTACCGGCAAGACCCTGTTGGCTAAGGCCATCGCCGGGGAAGCGGGGGTTCCCTTCTTTAGCATCTCCGGTTCGGATTTCGTTGAAATGTTTGTAGGTGTGGGTGCCAGCCGTGTAAGAGATTTGTTTTTGGAAGCCAAAAAGAATTCCCCCTGCATTGTTTTCATTGATGAAATCGATGCGGTGGCCCGTCACCGGGGCTCCGGTTTAGGGGGCGGCCACGACGAGCGGGAGCAGACCTTAAACCAGCTGCTGGTAGAAATGGACGGCTTTGGAGTGAACTCCGGCATTATTATACTGGCTGCCACCAACCGGGCGGATATATTGGATCCGGCTATTCTGCGGCCGGGCCGTTTTGACCGCAAGGTGGTGATCAACCGTCCCGATGTGAAGGGACGGGAGGCTATCCTGAAGGTCCACGCCCGGAACAAGCCCCTGGGGGATGATGTGGATCTGGCGCGGGTGGCCCAGACCTCCGCAGGTTTTTCCGGAGCGGATTTGGAAAACCTGATGAACGAAGCGGCTATTATTGCAGCCAAGGAAAACCGTTCCTATATTGAACAGCGGGATATCGATTTGGCTTTTATTAAAATCGGTATCGGGGGCGAGAAGAAAAGCCGAATCATTTCGGATAAGGAAAAGCGGATTACAGCCTATCACGAGGCGGGCCATGCCATCCTCTTCCATGTGCTTCCGGATGTGGGGCCGGTCCATACCATCTCTGTCATCCCCACGACCCTGGGCGCTGCCGGCTACACCATGCCTCTGCCTGAACGGGATGAAATGTTCCGTACCCGGGGCCAGATGCTACAGGATGTGATGGTCTCCCTGGGGGGCCGCATTGCGGAGGAATTGACCTTTGGGGACGTTACCACCGGCGCCAGTCAGGATATCCGCCATGCCACGGAAGCAGTACGGGCCATGGTTATGAAATATGGCATGAGTCATGAGGCCGGGATGATCAATTACGGCGGAGAAGAGTCCGTATTCATCGGGCGGGATTACGGTCATACCAGGGATTACGGAGAAGAGACCGCTTCGATTTTGGATGGTGAAATCCGGCGCATTATGGGCGAGTGCTATGACCGGGCCAAGGCCCTGATTCTCGAAAACATGGAGGCCCTGAAAGCCGTGGCGGAAACCCTGATTACCAAAGAGAAGATCGGGCAGCAGGAATTTGAAGCGATATTTGAAGAATACAAAGGGGCACCGGCGGCTATGCAGGCCACCTGACGAAGGTGATTTTGGATACAAAACTGATTTTCTGTGATGAGACCGAACAGTTCCGCCATCCGGCGGATCCCGGACCCGGAGAAGCTTTTTCTCTGAAGGTCTGGGTCCCGGCGGGAGAGGACTGTCCGGTCTCTTTTATTTTCTACTGCGATGAAAAAACTTTAGAGATTCCGGCCCGATTCCTAGGAAACAGGGGCCTGGTGGACGAGTATGGGGCGAAGCATCCCGGTAGTGATAAACGTTTGTTATACTACCTGCGTTTCCGCTTCGGAGAAGAGGAATATTTTTACGGACGAAACGGGCTTCAGTCCCGGGAAGCAATCATTCCTTTTTCTGTGAATCCGGACTATAATGTGCCGGAATGGGCCAGGGGAGCCCTGTGGTATCAGATTTATCCCGATCGTTTTTGTAATGGAGATCCGGAAAACGATGTGCAGGATGGAGAAATCAGGGATGACGTGGGCTTTGTTAGCCGAAGGATGGGCTGGCAGGAGCCGGTGGCGCCCATGGAGATCCATCATTATTACGGAGGGGATTTAGCCGGCATTATCCAGAAACTGGATTATTTACAGAATCTGGGGGTTGAGGTGCTGT
>CACZSB010000037.1 GCA_902783765.1 uncultured Lachnospiraceae bacterium | reverse complement strand
TTTCACACTTTCATCGATGCCCAGGGACAAATCATAATGCTCCTTGGTCATATCGGGCCGCAGCAGCACATGGCCGGCAAAATCCCCCTTCAGATAAACGGCAGCCCGGGTGTTTTGCAGATCCTCCACATCGGCGGTGCGGATTTGAGCCGCCAGATAGGCCTTGTCCGAAAGCCGGGGCAGGGTCACCACATGATAACGGCAGACCAGGGAATCTTCCTTGATATCGCAAAGAATCTCCTGCTCATTTTTAATATTCCACCGGCCCTCTAACTGATACTCTGTCATGGTCTCCTTTTGGGCAGCGGCGCTGCCGGGATCGTAAACGGTATTCATCACAGGCGCCGCCCCGCCGTAGGCCGCCGCTTCCTCCGTAACCATCATGGCCATATCCTCCTGCATCGCCATGGAGGCCTTCTGCATGGCCATGCGGGGGGCGCGGCCCAGACCGTCGTTCATGATTTTGGGCGCTTCATAAAAGCGGATATGGGTAGAATGCTGCTGGGGGATGGTGCCGGAAAGGCTGGGATTACCCGTATACAGGGTGATGCTGACCCCTTCCCAGTCCTCGCCACTGCCCTGGCGGATTTGGCCCCGAAGCCGCAGATCCAGCGCTTCTCCACTGCTGTCTCCGTGGATCTCATAAATGGGATTCCAAAAGATATTTCCGTCCCGGTAACGCAGTTCCAGGGGATATTCTCCCGCCGCCGGGGCGGTGATCTCCGCACTTACAAAGGGCTTGTGGGCCTCCTCCAGGGCCTTTTGGATTTCCGTCTCCAGGCTTTTTAATTCTTCCGCGATTCGGCGGCTCTCGCCCCGGAGGGCCTCCAGCCGGGCCGGAAGCTTTTCCAGATATTCCGTCATTTCCGCCACGGACAGGGCGCTTTTGGCGCTGAAATCTCCGTTTTTCTCCCACAATATGGCCTGCTTGTTCAGGCTTTCCAGCTGTGCCTGCAGCAGGGCCTGCCTGTCGTTTAATTCCTTCAGGGCTTCGTCAATCTGCGCCTGGTCGGGATATTCGGTTTGCACCTGGCCCCCGGAAAGCCCCGGGGGCAAAGCCAGTCGCAGGGAGCTTTCATCCAGAAAAGGACTGAGCCCTTTCAGGTGAATCCGCTGGGAGCCTTCCTGCAGGTTCACGCTGCCCCGGCGGGTGATGATGGCGCCCTGACGGTAGATCGCTGCATTTACAACCTTAGTGGTATTCATATTTCATTCTCCGATCTTTTTCTCCCGGGGGAGGATTCTGTCTTTATTATATGGGCCGGCCCGAAAAAAATCCAGTCCGTCTATGCGGGTCTGCCCGCCGCCTTGACATTTTTCCCTTCGGAGGATAGAGTAAGGGAAAAAACAAGGGGGCTTTCCCATGATAATAGGTATCGGCTGCGATCATGCGGCCTTTGATATGAAAAAACAGGTGGTATCTTATTTGGAGGCCCAGGGCCACGAGGTCCGGGACTACGGCTGTTTTTCCGCCCAGCGCTGTGATTATCCCCTCTACGGGGAAGCGGTGGCCCGGGCTGTGCAAAAGGGAGAGGTGGCGCGAGGGGTGCTGATCTGCGGCACCGGCGTGGGCATTTCCCTGGCAGCCAATAAGGTAAAGGGGATCCGGGCGGCAGTCTGCTCGGAACCGGTCACCGCCCGCCTGGCCCGGCAGCACAATAACGCCCAAATCATAGCCTTTGGAGCCCGTATTGTGGGTCTGGAAACGGCCCAGGCCATTGTGGATGCCTTCCTGGGGGCGGAATTCGAAGGGGGCCGTCATCAGGCCCGGCTGGATATCATCAGCGACATTGAGGAGACGAGATAAAAGCCCTGGCTTGCACTTTTTCTGCTTTTGGGGTAGAATAGCAAGCCGTGGAGACAGACTATGGCAAAGAAGATCAATAAATCCTTAGATCAATTAAGACGCCGCGCCTCCGGCACGGAAACGGATCCGGCCGGCTCTGCCGCCGATAAGCGGGAGCATCAGGAGCATTTAAAGCGTTTAAAAAAATACAAAAAGAAACGGCGCCAGCAGATTATCGGGCTGGTGCTGGAATGTTTATTTCTATTGGTGCTGATTGGCGTTTATATGGGCGTCAATTATGCTAGCCAGATATCCCAGAGAATCAATGCCCGGGTCACGGACCCTGTTACCACGCCGGCGGAGGAATCCCTGCCTCCGGCGGGACCGGATTTTTCCGCCAGCCCCAAGGATGAAAGCAACCCGAATGAGAGCAGTTCGGTGCTGGAAAGCCCCGACGAAACCCTGCCCAGTATTCAGGTGGATCTTCCGGACCGAAACGGCTTTTATACCTTTGCGATTTTTGGCGTGGATGCCCGAGATCAGTCGATTATGGGCAAGGGTGTCCGCTCGGACGTCTGTATGATTGTAACCATCAATAAGGAAAGCGGGGAAATCAATCTGAGCTCCGTTTACCGGGATTATGCCCTGGAAACCAGCGAAGGAAAATACCGCAAGCTCACTGACAGCTATTCCATTAACGGCCCCGAAGCCATGGTGGATATTCTAAATTGGAATCTGGACCTGCCCATCAGCGATTTTGTGGTCATCAACTGGACGGCCATGGCGGATATCGTGGATATCATGGGTGGCCTGGAGGTGGAGCTCACCTTAAAGGAAGCCACGGAGTGCAACAAATATATTGAGGACGTACAGGACTTCACCGGTCGTCCCCAGGGCACCAAGTGGGTGGAGGAAAAGGAAGGACTTCAGCTCTTAAACGGCATCAGTGTGGTGGCCTTCTGCCGCCTGCGCTACGGTATGGGGGACGATTTCGGCCGCACAGAACGGCAGCGCTACGTGGTGAGTTTGCTGGTGGAAAAAGCCAAAAGCCAGAACATTTTCAAAATCAAGGAAATGGTGGATAAGGTCACGGAAAACATGAAAACCACCCTGAGCTTCGAACAGCTTTTGGGCCTGGCCATGGATTACAAAAAATACCATCTGGCGGAAAAGGGCGCCCTGCCCCGCAACCAGGTCTCGGATGCCTCGGTGCGCTATGTAATGTATGCCACGGATTTGGAAGAGGAGGTCCGGAAGCTTCACGAGCTTTTGTATAACGACCCCAGCTATACGCCCTCGGAGACGGTCCGCCGGATTGCCGCCTATCATGCGGAAATGATTGCCGCCGGCAAAAGCGGGGAGTAAAGATTTAACAGAATCGCTTCTTTTTCGTCACATTTTCATCACAATAGCCCGTTAAGCTTAAGCCTGTAAGCCTGACGGGCTTTTTGACAGGCAGGAAGGAGAGAGCATCCATGAACCTTTGGGATGAAGATAAGCAGGAGACGGAAGGGGCCTTGCCCATCAGCGGCCGGGAGGCGGTGGAAGAAGCCCTGAACCAGCGCATCCGGGAGGAGGCGCTTCTCCGGGAGGCGGAGGAAAAACGCCAGGCGGAGGCGGCGCAGGAGGCGGCCCGGCTGGCCCGGGAAAGGCAGCTGCAGGCTATGGCAGAGCAGGAAGAACGTCGCCGTCGCCAGGAGGATTATGAGCGGCAGAAGGCGGCGGCGGAAAAAGCCCGCCGCAGAATGAAGCGCCGTTCCTTTATCAGCGTTTTGGCCGGGCTCCTGGCCCTTGGCGCCCTGGTTTTCGGTTTGAATAATTATCTGGAGCTTCGGTCCCTGCGGAATCAGATCAACAATTTGAAGGACCAGATGACGGGGGTCTCCGCCAGCCGCAGCAAGCCGTCTTCCTTGACGGAAAACAGCAAGGTGGAAGGGGTTTCCCTGGCGGCCGGGGCGGAGGGCAGCCTCACGGATGTTTCTGATATCGTATCTCAGGTGATTCCCTCGGTGGTTTCCATTGAGACCCAGGGGACGGTGCAGATGAACAGCGGTTTTTATGGCCGTCGGGAGTATCAGACCAGCGGCGCCGGCAGCGGCGTGATCATCGGGGGCGGAGAAGAGGAACTGTGGGTGGTCACCAATTATCATGTGATCGATGATGCCACGGATATTACCCTGATCTTTGTGGACGGAGAGACCGCCGCAGCCTATGTGAAGGGCAGCAGTCAGGAAAACGATCTGGCGGTGCTGGGGGTCATGCTTAAAGACTTAAAGGAAAGCACCCGGGCTCAAATCCGCAGTGCGGCCATCGGCTCCAGCGACGATTTAGAGCTGGGAGAGGGGGTCATAGCCATCGGCAATGCCCTGGGCTTCGGTCAGTCCGTGACCACCGGTGTGGTCAGCGGTCTGGAACGCAGCGTTACCTTCTCCGACGGTACCACCATGAAACTGCTGCAGATCAGTGCCGCCATCAATCCCGGAAACAGCGGCGGCGCGCTGCTCAATGCCAAGGGAGAGCTTATCGGCATCAATAATGCCAAATATTCCGATGAAGAGGTGGAGGGTATCGGTTTTGCCATTCCTATCTCCAGCATCCGGGATATTATGACAGAGCTTTCTTCCCAGACCCCCCGGGTGCCTGTGAGCCAGGAAGATTATCCCTACCTGGGCATCACCTTCAAGAACCTTTCAAGCAGCTATACGGATTTTTACGGCATTCCCGCCGGCGCCTACGTATCCGAGGTGGGCATCGACAGTCCTGCGGCACAGGCGGGGATCCTGGCCTACGACGTGATTACGGAAATAGACGGGGTGAAACTGAATAATTTTGATGATCTGGCCCGGGAGCTTCGATATCATGCAGGGGGAAGCACCGTTAAAATCAAGCTGAAGCGTCTGGTTCAGGGCAGCTATCAGGAAATAGAACTCTCCCTGACCCTGGGGTATAAAAAAGATTATTCAAACTGATTGCAAAGAAGGAAAAAAAATACTATAATGTGCGGCGAAGCGGCCGCTTCAAAAAATAAGAGGGAGGTGCAAATCTATGGCATATGTAATTGGTAATGATTGTATTTCCTGCGGAGCCTGCGCAGCGCAGTGCCCGGTGAATGCCATCGCCGAGGGCGACGGCAAGTACGAGATCAACGCAGATAGCTGCATCGAATGCGGCGCCTGCGCCGCCGGATGTCCGGTGGGAACCATCGAACTGGGCTGAGAAGCAAAGGCTTCCCGGGCGGGGGACAGTCCTGAGGGGCTGTCCCCCTTGTCTGTATTTTGGAATAATGCTACACTGAAAACCATGAAAAAACTAAGAAAAAAAAGCATAACGCTTTCTGCCTCCCGGGGCCGCCGCTGGCTGTATTACAGTCTCTGCTGCCTGGGCGCCTCCCTGCTGGTGCTGGCCTGCAGTCTGCTGGATGAAAGCCTGGGAACCCGCTTAATCGGGCCCCTTGCCCGGCTGACCCTGGCCTGGACCGCCTTTTCCATGGCCCGGCAAAGCGGTTTATATCGCTTTCAGGAGGAAGGGCCCCTGCTCAGTCCCTGGCTGGTCATGGCCCTGCTGCCCTTGCTTATGGCCCTGGTCTTTTACGGGGGGACCGGCCCCTTCCCCGGGGCGGAGGCCCTGTTTTTAACGATTTTCAGTGCCCTGGCCTCGGCCCTGTGGGAGGAGGTTTTCTTTCGCTTTTGGGGCAGCATCCTCTTTGAGAAGGAGGGCCGCTACCGGGCCTGGGATTTCATACTTATGGCCCTGCTTTTCGCCCTGATGCACCTTACGGCCCTGGCCTTTGCGCCCCCGTCCCAGGTGATGGTTCAGATGGTCTTTGCCCTGGTCAGCGCCCTGTTTTTGCAAACCCTTTATGCCCTAAGCCACAGCTTGCGGCTGATTTTGCTTTTCCATTTTGGCTTAAACAGTATCACGGCCCTTTCCGGCCTCCTATGTCCTAAAGGGGCGGGCTTGTTCTTTCCGGAGCTGGCCGCCCTGGCCCCCCTGATTCTGGGCGGCTATTTTGCCTTAAGCGCCGCTTTGGCTGCCCGGCGAAAGAGCTTGCTGATTCGCTGAGGCGGCTTGCTTTTTCTCCGGCCCTGGAGTAAAATATACTGAAATGTCAATCTCTTGATTGCAGGAGGAGTTTTCATGAAAAAGTTTGCGGAAGAATTCAAGGAATTTGCCCTAAAAGGCAATATGCTGGACATGGCCATCGGCGTAATCATCGGCGGCGCCTTTACCGCCCTGGTCACCGCCTTTACCGCCAACATTGTGAATCCCCTTTTAGCGGTGATCCCGGGTATGAACAGCCTGGATGAGGCCCTGAAGGTGGTGCTCAAACCTGCGGTTTTAGACAGCGCCGGGGCTGTGACCCAGGAAGAAGTGGCCATTCGCTTTGGCGCCTTCATTTCCGCCATTATCACCTTCCTGATCCTGGCGCTGATCATCTTTATGGTGGTAAAGGGCATCAACAAGATGCGGAAGATGGAAGAAGAAAGGAAGCTGGCGGCCAATCCTCCGGCGGAGGAAGAACCCACCACCAAGACCTGTCCTTTCTGCCAGAGCGAAATCCCGCTGCTGGCCACCCGCTGCCCCCACTGCACCTCCTCGATAGATTAAAAGCATTTTCGTAAAAGGGGGACCGGACCATGATTAATGTGACCCGCGCCTTTCTGCCGGATTATGAAGAATTCTGCCGGGAGATAAGGGATATGTGGGACAGCCACTGGCTGACCAATATGGGAGAAAAGCACCAGGCCCTGGAAAGGGCTTTGGAGGCGTTTTTCCGTGTTCCCCATGTGACCTTATTCACCAACGGCCATCTGGCCCTGGAAACGGCCCTGCAGGCCTTAAATCTCCCCCGGGGGGGTGAGGTCATCACCACCCCCTTCACCTTTGTTTCCACCACCCATGCCATTGTCCGAAACGGTCTGGTACCGGTCTTCGGGGATATTAAGCCGGAGGATTATACCCTGGACCCGGAAAAGGTCCGGGCCCTGATTACGGATAAAACCGTGGCCATTTTGCCGGTGCATGTTTACGGCCGGCTTTGCGATGTGGAGGCCTTTGAGGCCCTGGCCCGGGAATACAATCTGAAATTGATTTATGATGCGGCCCACGCCTTTGGGGTGGAAAAGGAGGGGGTCAGCAGTGCTTCCTTTGGGGATATTTCCATGTTCAGCTTCCATGCCACCAAGGTCTATCATACCATTGAGGGAGGCGCCCTGAGCTTTCGGGAGGATTCCCTGGTCCAGCTGGTGAACGACCTGAAAAACTTCGGCATCCGCAATGCGGAGGAGGTTGCCTACGTGGGGGGCAATGCCAAAATGAGCGAGTTCCAGGCAGCCATGGGGCTGTGCAATCTGCGCCATGTGCGGGAACAGATTGCTGCCCGGGGCCGGGTGGTGGAGCACTATAACAGCCGGCTGGGAAACAGAAGCGGTTTGGTGATCCCTGGGCCTCAGCCCGGCATCACCCCCAATTATGCATATTATCCCGTGGTATTTGACGGCTTTAAGAAGGACCGGAATCAGGTGTTTTCGGAGCTGAAGGACCAGGGGATTATTCCCCGGAAATATTTTTACCCCCTGACCAACGGCATCAGCTGTTACCGGGATCTGCCCAGTGCAGGGGAGGAGAAGACGCCCCTGGCGGCTCATGTGGCCCAGCGGGTCCTGTGCCTGCCCCTTTATGGGGAACTGGCCCCTCAGGATGTGGACCGCATCTGTGATACGGTTTTGGCATAAGAGGCACAGATCAGCCTGCTTTAAAAACGGATGATTCTTTGGAGGTGATGGACATGCTTCACCGGGTGAATGAGGCCCAGGAGGGCCCAAGCCAGGCGAATATTCCCAAAACTGTTTCCCAGCTGGCCGAAAACCAGGATGAAGCGCTTTTCAAGGCCCTCTGGGAAGGAGGCCGCCGGGAGGAGGCAGAGGCGCTTTTTCCCCTGCTGGCCCGGCGGGAACGCCGCAAGCAGATTCCGGGGAGGCTTCCCTGGCTGGGAAAGGGTTCATGATCAGATAAAGCGCAAAGGGCGATGAATCAGAAAAAAAGAGTAGCCAGCAATTTCATATGGAGACTTTTGGAACGTTTCGGCGCTCAGGGAGTCTCTTTTATTGTCTCCATTATCCTGGCCCGGCGGCTGGGCCCGGAGGTCTACGGTCTGGTGGCCAAGGTCATCGTTTTCACCTCCATTGTGGAGGTTTTTGTGAATTGCGGCTTAAACGACGCCCTGATCCAGAAAAAGGACGCAGACGATCTGGATTTTTCCACCGTCTTTTATTTCAATATTTTCATGTGCCTGACCCTCTATGGAATCATGTTCCTGGCGGCCCCCCTGGTGGCTCAAATCTATCACGAGCCTGCCCTGATCGGCCCCTTCAGGGGGCTGTCCCTGATATTGGTTTTCGGGGGCATTAAAAATGTCCAGGTGGCCTATGTGTCCCGGCATCTGATTTTCCGCCATTTCTTTTTTGCCACCCTTATCGGTACCATAACCGCGGCAGTGGTGGGGATCTGGATGGTCTTTAACGGCTACGGGGTCTGGGCTCTGATCGTGCAAAATCTGGTGAATACCACCATCGACACCCTTATCCTGTGGATTACCGTCCGCTGGCGGCCCATTAAAGCCTTTTCCCTAAAAAGACTGAAGGAACTGTTTTCTTACGCCTGGAAGCTCTTGGTCAGCTCTCTGGTGGACACGGTCTTCCGGCGGCTGAATCAACTGGTGATTGGCCTGAAATATGCCAATGAGGATCTGGCTTATTACAATAAAGGCGATACCATGCCCTCCCTGCTGGTGACCAATCTGAACGCCTCCATGAACAGCGTGCTGCTGCCGGTGATGAGCGAGGCCCAGGAGCAGCGGGAGCGGGTACGGGCCATGACCAGGCGGTCTATCCGCATGAGCACCTTTGTGATCATGCCCATGATGGCGGGGCTGGCGGCCATTGCCCAGCCCACGGTGCGCCTGCTTTTGGGAGAAGCCTGGATGCCCAGCGTGCCTTTTTTACAGATTTTCAGCTTTATTTACGCTTTTTATTCCCTGGACACCGCCAATCTGAATGCCATTAAGGCCCTGGGCCGCAGCGATTTGTTTCTGAAGCTGGAGATCATTAAAAAAACCTTCGGAATTCTGACCTTGCTGGTGACGGTGCAGATCAGTGTGCTGGCCATGGCCTTGGGAGGGATCTTCACCTGTATCACCGGGCAGATCATCAATGCCTGGCCCAATAAAAGATTATTGTCCTACAGCTACCGGGAGCAGCTTAAGGATATGCTGCCCAATATTTCATTATCCCTGCTGATGGGGGCCCTGGTCTGGGTCGTGCAGTTTTTGTCATTGCCGGATCTCATTACCCTCTTGATTCAGATCCCCTTGGGGCTTATGATATATGCAGGGACGGCCTGGATGATCAAATCGGAGAACTTGAATTATTTTCTGAGTGTGCTCCGCCGGGAGAAAAAATCCAAAGAAGAGGAGGTGCGTCCATGAAGGATTGTATCTTTTGCAAAATAGCAGCCGGGGAGATCCCCTCTGCCACCCTTTATGAGGACGAGAAGGTCCGGGTGATTCTGGATCTTTCTCCGGCGGCCCCGGGCCATGCCCTGGTGCTGCCGAAAAGGCATTATAAGGATGTCCGCACCATGCCGGGGACTCTGCTGGGTCATGGCATGAAAATCGCTGCCCGCATCGGGGCGGCCCAGATGGCGGCGCTGGATTATCAGGGCTTCAACCTGGTTCAGAACAACGGAGCCTCGGCTGGCCAGAGCGTATTTCATTTTCATCTTCATGTGATTCCCCGGCGGGAGGGGGATGCTGTTTTGCCCCTGTGGCAGCCGGGTACTTCCACAGAGCAGGAACGGGAGACAGTCTGCAGCCGCATCCGGGCTGTTTTGGAGGAGTAAGATAATGGCGGAAAAGAATTACGTCGAAGTTAATCTCATGGGGAAAAACTACGTGCTGGGGGGCCACGAGGACGAGGCATACCTTCAGCGGGTGGCGACTTATGTTAACAGCCGGGTCGTGGATCTGAGAAAGACCCGGGGCTATCTGCGTCAGTCTGCGGATATGCAGCACCTGCTGCTGGTGATGAACCTGGCGGATGATTATTTCAAAAGCCAGGATAAGGCAGAGGGTTTAAAGGCCCGGGTGGCCGAGCTGGAGCAGGAGGTTTATAACTTAAAGCATGAGCTGGTCTCCAACCGATTCCGCCGTGAGGGATATTAAAACCGTGCCGGAGCTGTTGGCACCCGCCGGCTCCTGGGACAGCATGCGGGCGGCTCTGCAGGCCGGCGCCGATGCGGTCTATATGGGGGGTCCCCGTTACGGGGCCCGGGCCTATGCGGATAATCCCGATGAATCGGGGCTGGCCCGGGCGGTGGATTATTGTCATCTGCGGGGCCGACGGCTGTATCTGACTGTGAATACTTTATTAAAAGAAGCCGAGATGGGGGACGATCTGTACCACTATATCCGGCCCCTGTATGAGCAGGGCTTGGATGGGGTGATCGTCCAGGATCTGGGCGTCTTTTCTTTTTTGCGCCGGGCCTTTCCGGCGCTGCCCCTCCACGGCTCCACCCAAATGGCGGTGGCGGGCCCCGAGGGGGCGGCGTTGCTGCAGGCCCAGGGCCTAAAGCGTCTGGTACTGCCCCGGGAATTATCCCTGGAGGAGATTCGGGAAATCTACGATAAAACGGGCCTGGAGCTGGAGGTTTTTATCCACGGTGCCCTCTGTTATTGTTACTCGGGCCAATGTTTGATGAGCAGTCTTCTGGGGGGCCGTAGCGGCAATCGGGGCCGCTGTGCCCAGCCCTGCCGCCTGCCCTACGAGGGGGGCTCCTGGCTGAATATGCGGGATCTTTCCGGCCTGGATATATTGCCGGAGCTGCTGGAAAGCGGTGTCTGTTCCTTGAAAATTGAGGGCCGCATGAAAAGCCCGGTTTACACCGCCGGGGTGGTGGAGGTCTACCGCCGCCGTCTGGATGAGCTTTTGTCCGGGGGGCCTAAAAAAGCCCGGGAGGAAGACCACCGGCGGCTTTTTGATCTCTTTAACCGGGGGGCCTTCACCGATGCGTATTTTACGCGTCAAAATGGGGCCGATATGGTAAATCCCGCCGGCAAGCAAAGCCGCATCGGCCTGCATGAGTCGGAGGAAGCAGCGCTTAAAAACCGCTACTTGGCCCGTCATGGCCGGGCCGTTTCAGGCCGCATTCGGCTGAAGGCCGGGGAAGCGGCAAGTCTGGAAATAAACGCAGAAAAGACCCGGATACGAGCAGAGGGGGCCCGGGTGGAGGCCGCTGCCAAAAGACCCCTGGAGGCGGAAAGCATCCGGCGGCAGCTATTAAAGACCGGGGAAAGCGATTTCGATTTTGAATCCCTGGATATCCAGCTGGAGGGCCCGGTGTTTTTGCCCCTTGGCGAATTAAATGAACTGAGGCGCCGGGGGCTGGAGGCTCTTAAAGAGGCGCTGCTGGCTTCCTTTAGGCGGTCCGAAGCATCGCCACCTCCCCAGGAAGAACTTCCGGCCCCGCCTTTAAAAGCCTGTGCCTCCGCCCTGAGTGTGCTGGTCAGTGACCGGATCCAGCTTCAGGAGGTCCTGGCGGTCCCTGAGGTGCAGCTGATTTATCTGCCGGGGGATTATTTCCCGCCGGAGGCGCTGCCTGCCCTGGGAGAGGAGATCCGCCGGGCCGGCAAGGCGCTGGGCTGGGCCCTGCCCTTTGTGATGCGGGGCAAGGTCCGCCGGGACCTGGAAAAAGCGGAAAAGCTGGCGGCCCTTCGCCAGGCCGCTCCGGAGCGGGTGCTTATCCGCAGCCTGGACGGCCTGGGCTTTTGGCTGGCCCAGAATCTGCCGGGGCTAAGAGTATTGGACGCGGGGGTCTACAGCTGGAACCGGGCCTCGGAGGATTTTGCGGCCCGGCTGGGGGCCCAGGCCCTGACCTGGCCTCTGGAACTCCATGAAAAGGATCTTTTTGCCTCCGGGATGCCCCGGGAGCAGGTGGTTTACGGCCGTATGCCCCTGATGATCTCCGCCCAGTGCGTTCAAAAAAGCCGGGAGGGCTGCCTAAAGGAGGCGGGCAGGCCCGCCCTTCGGGAACCTGATTTTATCCTCTTAAAGGATCGCACCGGCGCCCTGCTGCCCCATGAAAGCCGCTGCCGCTA
>CACZSB010000036.1 GCA_902783765.1 uncultured Lachnospiraceae bacterium | reverse complement strand
CGTCAGGGGGGAGGAAAGGGGCTTGCCCGCTTTATAATCCCTGTTCCGCCATGTTTTTATAGGCTTCGTAGCGCTCTTTGGCATCCTCCTCCGCCTTGGCAAAGAGGGTCTTGGCATTCTCCGGGAAGCTAAGATGCAGGGAGGCGTAGCGGGTCTCTCCTTTTAAGAAATCCTGATAGGCCATGGTGGGGGCCTTGGAATCCAAGGTGAATTTGTGATCCGCCTTGGCAGGATTGTAACGGAACAGGGGCCAATAGCCGGCCTCCACCGCCCGCTTCATTTCCGCCTGGGTTTCGCTCATGCCCGCCTTAATGCCGTGGTTGATGCAGGGGGCATAGGCCACGATAAGGGCGGGCCCGGGATAGGCCTCCGCCTCGGTGATGGCCTTCATGAGCTGGTTCATATCCGCTCCCATGGCCACGGAGGCCACATAGCAATTGCCGTAGCTCATCATCATCTTCCCCAAATCCTTCTTGCCGCTCTTTTTGCCGGAAGCCTGGAACTGAGCCACCGCTCCCAAAGGCGTAGCCTTGCTGGACTGGCCGCCGGTATTGGAATAAACTTCCGTATCCACCACCAGGATATTGATGTCCTCGCCCATGGCGATTACATGATCCAAACCGCCGAAGCCGATATCATAGGCCCAGCCGTCGCCGCCGTACATCCACACGGACTGCTTATTGAGATGCTCCGCATTTTCCAAAATCTGGGCCTTTAACTCCCCGGCCCGGTCCTCCAAATTCCGCTCTGCCAAAAGGGCCAGCAGGGCCTGGGAAGCCGTGGCGGACTCGTTTACATCCTGATAGGTTTCCAGCCAGCGGTTTAATCCCTCTGTCAGCGGGGTATCACCCTCGCAGAGGCTCAAAAGCTCCTCAATCCGGGTCTTCATTTTCAGCCGCTGCTGCTTGGCGGAAAGGGCGATGCCTAAACAGAATTCCGCATTATTTTCGAAGAGAGAATTGCTCCAGGCCGGACCCTTCCCCTCTTTGTTACAGGTGTAGGGAATGGAGGGCATGGCGGCCCCCCAGGCCTGGGTGCAGCCTGTGGCATTGGCCCAATACATCCGATCTCCGAAGAGCTGGGTCAGCAGCTTGGCATAGGGGGTCTCCCCGCAGCCGGCGCAGGCTCCGGAAAACTCGCAAAGGGGCTGCTTAAACTGGCTGCCCTTCACCGTATCTTTCTTAAAAGCGTCTTTTTCGGAAATGGTGAGGGCGTACTCCCAGGCCGGGGTTACGGTGAGCTCCCGGTTTACCGGCTCCATTTTCAGGGCCTTATCCTTCAGCGGACAGGAGGCCACGCAGGAGCCGCAGCCGGTGCAGTCCATATCGCTGATTTGCATGGAAAAGTGCAGGCCCTCCACTCCCTTGGCCGGCACGGTGACAAAGCCCTCGGGGGCCGCTGCCTTTTCCTCCTCGGAAAGGAGATAAGGCCGGATCACCGCATGGGGACAGACGAAGGCGCAGCGGTTGCACTGGGCGCAGACCGCCGCATCCCATACCGGCAGTCCCGTGGCAATGCCCCGCTTTTCATAAGCGGTGGTGCCCAGGGGCATGGTGCCGTCCTGCAATCCTAAGAAGGTGGATACGGGCAGATCGTCCCCCTTTAGGGCGTTGATGGGCCGCAGGATATTTTTGATGAAGGGGGGATCGTCGGGCGCAGACAGGGGACGGTTCTCTGTCTTTTCGCAAGACAGAGAACCGTCCCCTGTCTTGATTTCCTTTAAAGCGTCCTTTCCGGCGTCGATGGCTGCCAGATTCATGCGCACCACCTCTTCCCCCTTCTTGGCGAAGGTTTTTTCCGCCGCCTTTTTCATGAAGCCTAGGGCCTCTTCCATGGGAATAATATCCGCCAGGGCAAAGAAGGCGGACTGCAGTACCATGGAGGCGTGGTTCCCCAGGCCCAGCTCCCGGGCGATTTGATTGGCATCGATAATATAGAATTTCGCCTGCTTTTCCGCCAGCAGCTTTTTCACAGGGGCCGGCAGTTTATGGGCCAGCTCCTCTTCCTTCCAGCTTGTATTTAAGAGGACGGTGCCCCCCGGCTTTAATTCGCTTAAAATGTCATATTTGCTTAAGAAGGATTGATTATGGCAGGCGATAAAGTCTGCCTCCGTGACCAGATAGGAGCCGATAATGGGCTCCTCCCCGAAGCGCAGATGGCTGCGGGTGATGCCAAAGGATTTCTTAGTGTCGTATTCGAAATAAGCCTGGGTGTACATATCGGTATTTTCGCCGATGATTCTAATGGAATTCTTGTTGGCCCCCACGGTGCCGTCGCTGCCCAGGCCCCAGAACTTGCAGGCCACCATCTTTTTATAAGGAATGGTTAGTTTGTCGCCGACAGGCAGGGAGCGGTGAGTCACATCATCGT
>CACZSB010000035.1 GCA_902783765.1 uncultured Lachnospiraceae bacterium | reverse complement strand
GTATCTGGGGCTTCGGTATTTTTGACAACGGCGATGCGGACCGCATCGAAGCTGCCAAGACCTTCATCAAGTACTTTGCGGCCGGCGACGGCGTGAAGGACGCTGTGAAGACTTCCACCTACTTCGCTGTACGCGACAAGGTAAACGGCACGGATATTGCCGGCATCTGGGCTGACAACGCTGTGATGAACGAGTACACCAAGCTGATGCCTTTCCTGGGTGACTACTACCAGGTAACCAAGGGCTGGGCGGAAGCTCGTACCGCATGGTGGAACATGCTGCAGCGCATTGGCGCCGGCGGCGATGTGGCCACCGAAGTAGCTCAGTTCGTAACAGAAGCCAACGAAGCGGCCTCCAAATAAGTCCGCTTAGGCGGATAGAAGGGGACGGTTCTTCTTTGGGGGAACCGTCCCCCTGTCATCTCAGAGGGGAGTGATTCAGATATGAAACAAAACACCGGTCTCAGCCGAGCATTGAGAAGACGGGAAACCCGGGCGGGATATCTCTTTATGCTGCCCAGTCTGTTCTTTTTCATTACCTTTGTCATTGTCCCCATGTTCATGTGTGTTTACACCAGCTTCTTTGATTCCAACATGGGGAAGGATGCCCAGGATGTCTTCATTGGTCTGGGGAATTACAAGGAGCTGTTTCAGGATCAGATTTTCCTGGGCGCTTTGCGGAACACCTTTGTGATCGTGATTGTTTCCGTGCCGACAGTGCTGGTTTTTTCCCTGTGGATTGCCAATGCCATTTACAATATGCGGCCGGGCCTGACTTCCCTGTTTCGAATTGTTTTCTATCTGCCGGTGGTGACCGGTTCCGTGGCCGTAACAGTGGTCTGGAAATGGATGTACAACAATTACTACGGTATTTTCAACTATCTGCTGAAAAATGCCGGTGTCATCGATAAGAATATTAACTGGCTGGGAGATTCCCGCTTTGCCCTCTGGGCCATCATCATTATTTTGTTCACCACCTCCGTGGGTCAGCCCATCGTGCTGTATGTGTCGGCCCTGGGAAATGTGGATCAATCCCTGGTGGAGGCAGCCCAGGTGGACGGCGCCACCCGAAATCAGGTTTTCTGGAAAATCAAGTGGCCCCAGATCATGCCCACCACCCTGTATATTTTGATTATTACCACCATAAATTCCTTCCAGTGCTTTGCCCTGATTCAGCTGCTCACATCCGGCGGCCCCAATCACAGCACGGATACGGTGATGTATTATATTTACTACACGGCCTTTAAGTTATACCGCTATGGCTACGGAAATGCCATGGGGGTGGTGCTCATGCTGGTGATTGCGGCGCTTTCGGCCCTGCAATTCAAATTGGGCCGGTCCAAAGAGTAAGGGGGTGGCAGTATGAAAGACAAACGATCCACAGCCTATCGGATTTTCGTTCTGATCGTAGTGATTTTAATTGCGCTGCTGTTTACCTTCCCCCTGTACTGGATTGTGACAGGTGCTTTCAAAACGGCCAAGGACATCAACGCCACCACCCCCAGCTGGTGGCCCAGTGAGTGGACCCTGCGGAATTTCCAGACCCTGTTCAGCAAGCTGACAGCGCCCCTGTGGCAGATTAGTTTGCCCTTCAGTCAGTATTTTACCGAAAACGGCGAAGCGATTGTGGTTTCCACAGGCCCTTCGGTGCCGGCGGCCATCCGCTGGATGCTGAACACCGTATGGATGGCGGTGGCCTCCATGCTGCTCACCTGCTTTACCGCAGCGCTGGCAGGTTATGCCCTGGCCAAAAAGCGTTTTACGGGACGGGGACTTCTCTTTACTTTAATCGTTTGTGCCATGGCCTTGCCCAAGCAGGTAATCCTGATTCCCCTGATTCGGGAAATGTCCACGCTGAATCTGTATAATACCCTGAGTGCCGTAATCTATCCCATTGTGGGCTGGCCCTTTGGGGTGTTCCTAATCAAACAATTTGCGGAGGGGATCCCCGGTGAGATTATCGAAGCGGCCCGCATCGACGGGGCGGGAGAGTGGAAGACCTTCCGAACCATTGTATTCCCCATGATAAAACCCGGTGTAGGCGCCCTGGCCATTTTCACCTTTATCAGCTCCTGGAACGATTATTTTATGCAGCTGATTATGCTGTCCAGTACCCAGCAATTAACCATTTCCCTGGGTATTGCCAAAATGCAGGCGGAAAACTCCACGGACTTCGGTTTGATTATGGCGGGAGCCGCCTTTGCCGCCCTGCCCATCATCATCGTATTTATCATTTTCCAGAAATACTTTACCAGAGGCATCACCATGGGAGCCGTGAAGGGGTAAGCAAATGATTTGGGCACAGCTAAGTGAAAAAGATGCTTACCGGGGCATCCATCCCCGGCTGGACAGGGCACTGGATTTGCTGAGGGAGGACTTTTTTAAAAACTTCTCCCGGCCCCAGGAGGCGTTGACGGGAGATGCTGATTTGCAGCAAACCATACGAGTGGAGCTGGAAGGGGATGCCCTATACGCCACCCGTTTCGATTACGAAACCCTGCCTTATGAGGAAACCTTTTTTGAAGCCCATCGGCGGTATCTGGATATCCATTTGATGCTAACCGGCCGGGAGTGGGTGGAAATAGCCCATCCGGCGGGGCTGGAGGAGTATACCCAGGAAGGAGATTTCTGGGGGTATCACGGTCAGGCCCAGCAGCGGATTTTGCTGGAGCCCGGGAGCTTTCTGGTGGTTTTCCCCGGGGATGCCCATCGCCTGAAAATTGCGGAAGGGACGCCGGAAAAGGTAAGTAAACTGGTTTTTAAAGTACTGCTTTATTGAAAGCCCGCAAATGCGTAAATAGAAAGAGATAATCATGAACAAACAGCTCAGCAAATACCAGGGGATTTTCCCCGCCTTCTATGCCTGCTACAGCGAAGCCGGCGCCATTTGCCCGGAACGGGTTCGGGCTTTAACAGAGTACCTGATGCAAAAGGGGGTGCACGGCCTGTACGTGGGCGGCTCCTCCGGAGAGTGCATTTACCAGTCCGTGGCGGAACGAAAGCTTCTTCTGGAAAATGTAATGGCGGTGGCCAAGGGCAAGCTGGTGGTTATTGCCCATGTGGCCTGCAATAACACTGCGGACAGCCGGGAATTGGCGGCCCATGCGGAGAGCCTGGGGGTGGATGCCATCGCCGCCATTCCGCCCATCTATTTCCATCTTCCCCCGGCGGCCATTGCCAAGTACTGGAACGATATTTCCGCGGCGGCCCCCAACACGGATTTTGTGATTTATAACATTCCCCAGCTGGCCGGGGTGGCTTTGACTTCCTCCCTGCTGCGGGAAATGCTGAAAAACCCCCGGGTAATCGGGGTAAAAAACTCCTCCATGCCTGTCCAGGATATCGAAATGTGGCGGGATGAGGGCGCCCTGGTTTTCAACGGACCGGACGAGCAGCTTTTGGCCGGGCTGGTGAGCGGCGCAGCGGGGGGCATCGGCGGCACCTATGGGGTCATGCCGGAATTGTATCTTAAGATTTTCAGCCTGGTGAAGGAGGGCCGCATTGAGGAGGCCCGGGCGATTCAGGATGGCTGCTGCCAGGTGATTTACAAACTCTGCTCCGGACAGGGCAATATGTATGCCATGATCAAAGGGGTGATTAAGGAACTGGGCGGGCCGGATATCGGCAGCGTCCGGGCGCCTTTGCTGCCCCTGGCCGAGTCGGACGGAGCTATTGTGAAGGAATGCGCCGCAGAAATAAAGCGCTTACTTTCGGAATGTATGTCATCCTGAGCGCAGCGAAGGATCCCATGGTTTGCCTGAAAGAGATGGGATTCTTCGGCCCTTGGCCTCAGAATGACAGATAGAAAAACTTGAGGAAAACTATGACATATTTAGGAATCGATTATACCCTCAAAAACACCCCGGCCCTGGATCCCGGTTTTGTGCCTTTCGGTGTATGGCGGCAGGCCTATTTACAGGAAGCCCATCGCCCCATAAAATTGGCCCTGCTGCGGGACGGAGGCCAGGTTTCCGTATTTGAAACCCATCTTCGGGACGAATCCTATGCCGAGGCCAACTTCCGCTATCTGGAGCGTACGGTCAAGTTCCTGCTTTGGGCGGTGGGGGGCTGGAAAATCCAGCTCTCAGGCTGTGAGGAGACAGCTCGGCGGCTGATTCACGAGTATTCTTCGGAGGGCCCCCGGCATTTTGACGCGGGTTTTGTGGAAGACATGTTCGAGCGGCCTTTGGAAATCGAATTGGTGGATGAGGCCCATTTTCCGGCGGCCAACGAGCAGCCCCGGTCCATGGGCGGCCATCTGGCAGGCTGCCGCATTGGTTTTGATGCGGGGGGCTCGGATCGCAAGGTTTCTGCGGTGATTGACGGCGAAACGGTGTATTCCGAGGAGGTGGTATGGTTCCCCAAGGAATCCGCAGATCCCACTTATCAATACAATGGTATTGTGGAGGCCTTTAAAACGGCGGCCTCCAAAATGCCCCGGGTGGATGCCATCGGTGTATCCTCCGCCGGCACCTTTGTGGGGAATGCCCCCATGGTTTCCTCCCTGTTTATCAAGGTACCCCGGGAGCGCCGGGAGGAAGTGAAAACCGTCTATGATCGGGCGGCACGGGAGATAGGGGATGTGCCCATTGTGGTGGCCAATGACGGAGATGTAACCGCCCTGGCCGGGGCCATGAGCCTTCAGTCCGGGGCCGTGATGGGAATCGCCATGGGAACCAGTGAGGCCGCAGGATATGTGAATCCTGAGGGTAAGATTTTAGGCTGGTTCAATGAGCTGGCCTTTGCCCCGGTGGATTTGCAGGCACAGGCGCCCCGGGATGAATGGTCCGGAGATTTTGGCGTGGGCTGCAAGTATTTCTCCCAGGATGCGGTGATCCGTCTGGCGCCCCTGGTGGGCGTTGACCTGGACCCCCAGCTGAGCCTGGCGGAAAAACTGAAGGTGGTGCAAAAGCTCTGCGAAGAGGGACATAAGGGGGCGGAACAGGTGTTTTTGACTATCGGTTCCTATCTGGCCCACACACTCTCGCTTTACAGCGCCTTTTATGATTTGAAATATTTGCTGGTGCTGGGCCGGGTGGCTTCCGGCAAAGGCGGAGATCTTTTAATCGGAGAGTGCCAACGGGTGCTGCAGGAAGAGTATTCGGATCTGGCGGCCCGGGTAAAGGTCATGCTGCCGGATGAAAAGGCCCGCCGGGTGGGTCAAAGCATTGCGGCGGCCAGCCTGCCGGAGGTATAAAATGCGTTACACCAATGCCCTGGTTTTCAGAGGCGAAAAAGGTTTTGTTCCCGGCGGCTTTGCGGTGGAAGAAGGCCGTTTTACGGAAGTTTTTGAAGGGAGTCGGCCCGGTGAAGTGGATCTTCATGGCGCCAAGGTCATCCCCGGTCTGGTGGACATCCATATCCACGGGGCCCTGGGGGCAGACTTTTCCGACGGAGACCAGGCGGGTTTGGCCCGCATGGGGACCTACCTGGCCACCCGGGGAATTACTTCCTTTTTACCCACCTCCATGACCCTGCCCTACGAGCACCTACAAAGGGCTTTTGCTGGGGCTGCGGCGCTGGGGGAGCAGAATCCCCCGCGCAGCGCCAGGATTTTGGGCATTCACATGGAGGGCCCCTTTTTCTCCGAAAAAAAGAAGGGTGCCCAAAACGGAGCCTATTTACAAGAGCCAGATGTGGCAGCCTTTCAGCAGCTTCAGGCCATCTGCGGCGGCTTGATCCGGCTGGTGGATCTGGCCCCGGAGCTGAAGGGGGCCGTGGATTTTACCCGAAGGGTTTTAGGCGAAAACACCCTGGTTTCCGTGGCCCATACGGATGCCAATTATGAGGAGGCCCAGGCGGTTTTTGCCGCCGGCGCCAATCATTTGACCCATTTATATAATGCCATGCCGGGCATCCATCACCGGGAACCGGGGGTTATCGGTGCGGCGTCGGAGGCGGGAGCCTTTGCGGAATTGATCTGCGACGGTTATCATGTTCACCCCAGTGCCGTCAGAATGGCCTTTAGGCTCTTTCCCCATAGGATATGCCTGATTTCCGACGCTCTTCGCTGCCTGGGCATGCCCGAGGGGGAATACGAGCTGGGAGGCCAGCGGGTTTTCTTACAAGAGGGGGTGGCCAGGCTGGTGGATGGCACCATAGCCGGTGCGGCCCGGGATCTGTTTGAAGATATGCAAAATGCCATAGCTTTTGGAATCCCCGAGGCGGAGGCTATATTAGCTGCCAGCTTGAATCCGGCCCGGTCCGTGAATCTGGATCGGGAAGTAGGCTCCATCGAAGTGGGAAAATTAGGAGATTTTGTGATTTGTGACAACGCTTTAAAGCGGCAGGCAGTTTATATAGGCGGAACCAGCGTTTCGGAGGGCAACAGGAAAGGAGAAGCATCGAACACATGTCAACATTACAGCTGAAAAACATCAAAAAGGTCTATCCTTTCGTCAGCGGCGAAAAAAAGAAGAGAAAGAAAGAGGATCAGCCGGAAGAAAAAAAGGTGAATCTTCAAATAACGGATGAGGGCGTGGTGGCTGTCCAGGCCTTTAATCTGGATATTGCGGATAAGGAATTTATCGTGCTGGTGGGGCCCTCCGGCTGTGGAAAATCCACCACCCTGCGTATGGTGGCAGGGCTGGAGGAGATTACCGACGGGGAGCTGATTATAGACGGCAAAGTGATGAACGATGTGGAACCCAAGGATCGGGACATCGCCATGGTTTTCCAGAATTACGCCCTCTATCCCCACATGACCGTGTATGAAAACATGGCTTTTTCCTTAAAGCTGAAAAAGATGCCCCAGGAAGAAATCGACAAAAAAGTCCGGGAAGCGGCGGATATTCTGGATATTACCCAGTATCTGCAGCGCAAGCCCAAGGCCCTGTCCGGCGGTCAGCGTCAGCGGGTGGCCATCGGCCGTGCCATTGTCCGGGCACCGAAGGTGATGCTCATGGACGAGCCCCTGTCTAATCTGGACGCCAAGCTGCGTAATGAGATGCGGGCGGAGATTATTAAGCTCAGAAAGCGGATCAACACCACCTTTATTTACGTAACCCACGACCAGACGGAGGCCATGACCCTGGGGGACAGAATCGTGATTATGCGGGACGGCTATATCCAGCAGATCGGAACCCCCCAGGAGGTGTTTAATCATCCTGCCAATCTGTTTGTGGCCGGCTTTATCGGCATCCCGGTGATGAATTTCTTTGACGGAAAGCTGATAAAGGAAAATGATGAGTATTATGCGGAGGTCAACGGATATCGGGTTAAGCCGGATGCGGAAAAACAGGCCCGGCTCCGGGCCATGGGACGGGAATCCCAGGATATTGTTTTGGGTATCCGGCCGGAGCATACCAATATTATGGAGATGGGTATACCGGCCCGGGTGGATGTGGCTGAAATGATGGGTTCATCGGTGCATCTGCATGTGAACGCAGGGGACCGGGACGTGATTATGGTGGTGCCCACGGCGGATATGAAGACCTCCCTTCAAGGGGGAGAGGAGCTGTGCTTCGGCTTCGAGGGGCGTTTCATCCATCTCTTTTCCAAGGAAAGCGGCCGGAATCTGGAGTTTGAATAAACCAAAAGGCCCTCAAAAGCTATGGGAAGCAAAAAAGCGCAGAGCCATTGTAAGCCCTGCGCTTTTAAATTGACATGGATCGTTTCCTTTAAGGGGCTTTCAGCTCCCCGGCCTGGATTCTTTCAATGGCCCGATTGGCAAATATGGTCTGGCCGTGCTCCCGATAATAGGCCTTGGTGGCAAAGGTGGAAGGAATTTGCCTTCCGTATTCCCCTAAAAGATAGCAGAGCTGACGAAAGCTCTCCAGCTGCTTATGGGAGGAGGATACCACCAAGAAGTATTGCTTCACCTCCGGCATGCGGTAAAGGCTGGAGCTGATGCCCCGGGGCACCGTCTGGAG
The DNA here is from genome assembly GCA_902783765.1 of uncultured Lachnospiraceae bacterium. Lineage (GTDB taxonomy): Bacteria > Bacillota > Clostridia > Lachnospirales > Lachnospiraceae > UBA6987. Next base: position 1,581 of record CACZSB010000035.1, on the reverse strand, counting down.
CCGGGGGGGCAGCTTGACACCGTATTGCTCCGGAAAGCTGAATACCGCTAAAGGCGGAAGCTGGGGCTGCTTCGGAGCGTCATTTTGCTCCACCAGGGCCCCCACGATCCGCTGAATGGTCTGCATGGCCTCCAGCTGATGACGATAGTGAGGCGGAAGCTCCTCAGGAGAATTGATCTTCGTTACGGTAAATACCAAATTCCCTTCGGGACCCCGGACCGTTTCCACCATCACAGGCAGATTATTGGGCTCAAAACCCAGCTCTTCCGTGGAACGCTCCAGCATTTCCCGCACCAGACGGCGGGCCTCCGCAGAATCGGAACTGATTTTTTTAATGGTCAGATGGCGCTGCAGCAGCTCTCCTAAGGTCATGATACAGCGAAACTGATTGTCATTGATTCTTTCGATTTTCATGGATCAACCTCCTTTCCGGCAGGATATCTGTCCCTATTATAGCACAAGTCAACTGAGTTTTTCCAGTGCTGCCAGTTTCAGGGCTGTGCACAGCACTTCCATGGCCGCTTCCAGCTCCTCCAGGGGGGGCAGGGACGGGGCGATGCGGATATTGCTGTCCTCCGGATCCAGTCCCAGGGGATAGGTGGCGCCGGCCCCGGTCATAATCACACCGGCCTCCTTGCACAGGGCCACGGTACGCTTGGCCAGGCCGGGCATGGTAAAGAGGGAGATGAAGTAGCCCCCCCGGGGTTTAGCCCAGCGGCCGATGCCCAGCGGAGCGATTTCCTCTTCCAAATGCCGCAGTACGCAGTCGAATTTCGGCTTTAAAATGGCGGCGTGGCGCTTCATCAGATCCAGGGTCACGGCCTTATTTTGCAAAAGCTTCACATGGCGAAGCTGATTGACCTTGTCGTAGGAGATTAGCTGCACATCCATCAGCTTCTGCTGGTAGGCCAGATTTGCCGGAGAGGAAGCCATAACGGCCACCCCGGCACCCGGGAAGGTGATCTTGGAGGTGGAGGCGAATTCATAAACCATATCCGGCCGTCCGGCCTCCCGGCAAAGGCCGATGATGTCCGGGAAGGGCAGATAGTCTCCGTCAAATTCGTGGACGCAGTAGGCATTATCCCAGATGATAGTAAAATCCGGAGCGGCGGGCTTTAAGGCGGCAAAGCGCCGGATGGTTTCCTGGCTGTAAACGATTCCGTCCGGGTTGGAATACTTGGGTACGCACCAGATGCCCTTGACCAAAGGATCCTTGACCAGTGCCTCCACCTGTTCCATATCCGGTCCCTGGGGGCCCATGGGAATAGGGATCATTTCAAAGCCGAAGGTCTCCGTGACCCTAAAATGCCGGTCATAGCCCGGCACGGGACAGAGCCATTTGCGGCCTGTCACCTGGCTCCAGGGCTCCGGTGAATGGGTGAGACCAAAGCAGTAGCCCCGCATAATCAGATCGTACATCAGGGTCAGGGAGCTGTTGCCCCCCATAAGGCATTCCTCCGGCCGGCAGCCCAAAAGCTCTGCAAATAGAGCCCTGGCGGCGGGAAGACCGCTGATATTCCCGTAATTACGCACATCCATGCCTTCGGTCAGGCAATCCGCCGGATCCTCCAGCACCGTCAG
>CACZSB010000034.1 GCA_902783765.1 uncultured Lachnospiraceae bacterium | reverse complement strand
AAGAAAACTCCCAATATAACTGGAGGACTAACTCATGACTAAAGATGTCATTATCGCCTGCGACTTCGCAGACGGTGGATCCACTCTGAACTTTCTAAACCGTTTTGCCCCCCTATCCCAAAAGCCCTTTGTGAAAATCGGTATGGAGCTGTTCTATGCTGAAGGGCCGGATATGGTGCGGCGAATTAAAGCCCTGGGCCATCCTGTATTTCTGGATCTGAAACTTCATGATATTCCCAATACCGTGAAAAAAGCCATGACGGTCCTGTCCCGGCTGGAGGTGGATATTGTGAATGTACATGGGGGCGGAGGGCGTCCCATGATGGAGGCGGCTATAGAAGGGCTGACCCGGCCCGATGGCAGCCGCCTCACCCGGCTTATTGCCGTGACCATGCTTACCTCCACGGATCAGACCATTATGGAGCGGGATTTGCTGATTCAGCGTCCATTGCCGGAGGTGGTGTTATCCTATGCGGAAAATGCCAAAGCGGCGGGGCTGGACGGCATCGTCTGTTCCCCCCTGGAGGCCGAGGCGGTGCATAAACGCTGCGGGGCAGGCTTCCTGACCGTGACCCCGGGCATCCGTTTTGCGGAAGGAGATAAGGGGGATCAGAAACGGGTCACCACCCCGTCGGATGCTAAAAAACTGGGCTCGGATTATATCGTGGTGGGCCGTCCCATCACCCAGGCGGAAGACCCGGTGGAAGCCTACGAAAGATGTATGAGGGATTTTATATAGCATAATAATCCGCCTTTCCCTCTCCCTGACGAGGGAGAGGGTGGCACAGCGAAGCTGTGACGGGTGAGGGCGACTCTTGCCGCCACCCTGACGAGGCGGGGGGGGGGCGACTGGTCACCGTCTTATGGGATTCTTCGCTTCGCTCAGAATGACATGATATATGGAGGAATTCATGGATAAGAAAAAGGAGATTGCTAAGGGATTATTGGATATCGGTGCCGTATTTCTTCGGCCGGAGGAGCCCTTTACCTGGGCCAGCGGCATCAAAAGCCCCATTTATTGTGACAATCGGCTGATCCTTACCGCCCCGGCGGTGCGGAACCTGGTGGAAGAGCGTTTGGCGGAGATCATCCGGGCCAAATATCCCGATGCCCAGGTTTTGATGGGTACCGCCACCGCGGGTATTGCCCATGCAGCCATCGCCGCCCATTTGCTGGGCCTGCCTATGGGCTATGTGAGAAGTGGGGCCAAGGATCACGGCCGCCAGAATCAGATAGAGGGACGGCTGGAAGCGGGCCAAAAGGTGGTGGTGGTGGAAGATTTGATTTCCACCGGAGGTTCCGCCTTGGAGGTGGTGGAGGTGCTTAGGAATGCCGGTGCCCAGGTGCTGGGTATTGTAAGTCTGTTCACCTACGGCATGCAGAAGGGTCTTGACAGGCTAAAAGCCGCCCAGATCGAAAATACTTCTCTGACGGATTTCGATACTATTATTGAAGTGGCGGTGGAAGAGGGGCGCATCGCCCCGGCGGACAGAGATAAACTGCTGAAATTTAGGCAGGATCCCGCAAAATATGTATAAGCTCTCAGAATGACACATAAATTATATTACATACAGGAGGAAAAGTATGAGAAGCGTCATTGATATTCTCGACCTTACACCGGATGAGTTGATGGAGCTCATCGAAACAGCCCAGGATATTATCGCCAATCCGGCGAAATATGCGGAAGCCTGCCATGGCAAGATGCTGGCCACCCTTTTCTTCGAGCCGTCCACCCGCACCCGCATGAGCTTTGAAGCGGCCATGTATGAGCTGGGAGGAAATGTAATCTCCGTCACCGGCGCCGGCACTTCCTCCGCCGCCAAGGGGGAAAGCATGGCGGATACCGCCAAAACCGTGAGCTGCTACGCGGACATCATCGCCGTGCGCCATCCCAAAGAGGGCTCCGCTTACGTGATGGCCAAAAATGCCACCATCCCCGTCATCAACGGCGGCGATGGGGGCCACAGCCATCCCACCCAGACCCTGGCGGACCTGTTAACCATCTACCGGGAAAAGGGCCGTTTTGAAAATCTCACCATCGGTCTTTGCGGCGACTTGAAATTCGGCCGCACCGTCCACAGCCTCATTCAAGCCATGTCCCGATATACAGGGAACCGCTTTGTACTGATCAGCCCCGAGGAGCTGAAAGTCCCCTCCTATGTGAAAAAAGATATCCTGCAGCAGCAGAATATCCCGTACGAACAGACCACAGACCTGGAGGCCGCCATGCCCCAGCTGGACATCCTGTACATGACCCGGGTGCAGCGGGAGCGCTTCTTCAATGAGGAAGATTATCTGCGGCTCAAAGACAGCTATATTCTGAACATGGATAAGCTGAAACATGCCAAGGAGGATCTGTCCATTCTCCATCCCCTGCCCCGGGTGAACGAAATCAGCGTGGCAGTGGACGACGATCCCCGGGCCTGCTATTTCAAACAGGTGTTAAACGGAAAATATATGCGCATGGCGCTGATTTTAAAACTACTCAAGGAGGCCCACAATGAACATTGATTCCATTCAGAACGGTATTGTCATCGACCATATTTCCGCCGGAAAAGGCATGAAGCTATACGAGCTGTTGGGCCTGGACAAGCTGGATGCCTCTGTGGCAATCATCAAAAACGTCCACAGCGACAAGATGGGCAAGAAGGATATTATTAAAATCGATGCGGATATTCCCGTGGATGTGGATGTGATCGGCTTTGTGGATCCCGGGGCCACGGTGAATGTGATTAAAAATGAAAAGCTGGCGGAAAAGCGGAATATCGAAATGCCGAACCGTCTGGTGAATGTAATTAAATGTAAGAACCCCCGCTGCATCACCTCCACGGAGCAGGAACTGGATCACATTTTTAAATTGACGGATAAGGTGAATAAGGTCTATCGCTGCCTATACTGCGAAACCAAAGCCAATTAAGGTTAAAACAAATTGAATAAAGCACCGGGACACCCGGTGCTTTTATTTGATTGGGTTTATTTCTTATCGGGGCTTATGATAAAGCTTTTTGTTTTGATGTTTGGGCTCGCAGGTGAGACGGATGCCCAGCTTTTTGAAGGTGGAGATATCCACGGGAGAGAGAATCACCGTGGCGTGGGCTTCGCAGCCATTTAGCTTGTCTATCTGGGAAAGAGCCTTTTCCGCGGCTTCATTTCGAACGGCACTGATGGACAGGGCAATCAGTACCTCATCGGTATGGAGCCGGGGATTATGGTTTCCCAGATGATGGGTTTTCAGATGGCAAATGGGTTCAATGATATCCGGGTCAATAAGAAGAGTTTCCTTGGGAATACCGCTAAGGCGCTTTAAGGCGTTCAGCAGCACGGCGGCGGCAGAGCCCATCAAATCGGAGGTTTTGCCGCTGATCAGACTGCCGTCATTCAGTTCAATGGCCACCGCAGGGTCCCCCGTTTCTTCCTGCCGTTTAAGGGCGGCAGCCACCACCTTGCGATCCTCAATATCAATATTGGCCTGCTTCATTACAAGGCGGATTTTCTGAATGACCTCATCGGAGCCGTAGCCAAGGCGCTTATCGCAAAGTGCATCATAATAGCGGCGCAGAATCTCCTGGCGTGCCGCTTCCTGGACAGCATCATCCGCCACAATGCATTTGCCAGCCATATTGACCCCCATGTCCGTGGGGGACTTGTAGGGGCAGGAACCGTATATCTGAGAAAAAATAGCCTGAAGAACAGGGAAAATCTCCACATCCCGATTATAATTCACCGTGGTGATTCCATAGGCCTCCAGATGGAAGGGGTCAATCATATTCACGTCATTGAGATCCGCCGTGGCCGCCTCATAGGCCAGATTCACAGGATGCTTCAGGGGCAGATTCCAAATGGGGAAGGTTTCGAATTTGGCATAGCCGGCTTTGATGCCCCGCTGATTTTCGTGGTACAGCTGGGAAAGACAGGTGGCCATTTTGCCGCTGCCGGGGCCGGGGGCCGTCACCACCACCAGGGGGCGGCTGGTTTCGATATATTCATTGCGGCCAAAGCCCTCGGGACTCACAATATGTTCCACATCCAGGGGATAGCCCTCAATGATATAATGTTTGTAAACCGTGATTCCCAAATCATTCAGCCTGGTGCAGAAGGCGTCGGCCACCGCCTGACCGCTGTAATGGGTCAATACCACGCTGCCTACCAAAAGCTCGTTGCCCCGGAAAGCATCGATGAGTCTGAGCACATCCAAATCATAGGTGATGCCCAGATCACCCCGGACCTTGTTCTTTTCGATATCTTCAGCACTGATCACAATGACGATCTCAGCCCGGTCCTTCAGCTGGCGCAGCATAGTGATTTTGGAGTCGGGCAAAAAGCCCGGGAGCACCCGGGAGGCGTGATAATCGTCGAAGAGTTTTCCGCCGAATTCCAGATAAAGTTTGCCGCCGAAGGAACTGATACGCTCCAGAATCATCCTGGATTGAAGTGACAAATAGAGATCGTTGTCAAAACCGGGACAAAACATGCTCCTTACCCCCAAAAAATACACCAGATAGGAATCGAACCTACGTCTGTGGCTCCGGAGGCCGCCGCTCTATCCATTGAGCTACTGGTGCATCGGGCACATCATACAACAAAAAAAAAATCTGGCAAGAAGTTTATGAAAATCTTTTGACTTTTATCGGCCCCTTTGTTATGATTGTCCAGAAGAGAAGATTATTTTTTCAGTTATATATAAGAGGTGTACATCATGGCGGACAATAAAAGGGATGTTTTCCATTGGAATTTTGATTTGAAAGAGACCGATTCCGATTTTACGGATATAGAATACAGCCCGAATTCCGGGCGCGGCGACATGGAGGACCCGGGGGTTCAGCCCTTTATTTTTGTTGACGGAAGCTATAAATCCGACAGCGGTGCCGCTAACTTTGTGGATAATTATGTAAAGGACAATGCCCCGGAGGATTACCGCCGCCGGGAGCGTGCTTATCGCCGGGATGAAGATCTGATCGAAGATACCCTGCGGGAGGACGATACCCCCGGGTTTATGGAAAAAATCAAGGCTTTCTTATCCAGTGGCCGCATCAACTGGAAGCCCATTCTGATTGCGCTGGGTATTCTGTGTTTGGTTATTCTGCTTTTAATCATTCTCTGGCCTAAAAAAGAGGAGAAGAAGGAATGGGCCCAGTCCACGGATACCGAGATACTCACTGTGGTGGAAAGCTATTTTAAAGCGAAAAACGAGGGCAATGCCGGCTCCATGAAACAACTGCTGATTCCGGAAGCCACCGTTGATTCCGTGGCCTTGGGGCTGGAAGCCAAGATTTATGAAAGCTTTAACAATATCAGGGTTTTCTCCTATCCTGGTTTGAAAAAGGGTGAAAAGTGCCTTTTCGTGACCACCGATGTGAAGTTTACCAATATTGATTCCATGGTGCCCAAGGGATATTATCTGTATACCCGTCCCGATTCCAGCGGAAAGTTACGGCTGCTCACTGAAAATGAGTTCACCAGCCTGGAGGCGGAAAAGAACACCACTTACGCCTATTATAAAGAGGCTGCCAAGGATGATTTTGTAATTAGCACCGCTAAAAAAATTACGGAGACTACTTACCAATTGTACGAGATGGACCCTGTATTAAAGGAGTATGCGGGATATTGGAAGAATAACGATTTCATTTATCCCACCAAGTCCAACGAGCCCAGCAGTTCGGTGGAAAATACCACGGCGCCCAGCTCCGGGTCCGCATCCGAGAGCACCACGTCCGTGGAGAATACCACAGAGAATGCGCTGCCGAACGGAGAGGTGGAAGTTGACTTCTGCGCCTATGTTATCGAAGGCGGGCTGCGGCTCCGTTCCACGCCTGAAGCCGGCGGTCCCGATAATGTGCTGATGCAGCTTCCAAAGGGTCATTATCTCTGGGTCGTGGGTGAACTGGATGGCTGGTATCACGTGAAGGATGTGCGTGACGATAATGGCATCGGTGGTTCACAGACCCCCAGCGGCCGGGAAGGCTATGTGAGCAAGGACTACATCAGTAAACTGTATACGGATGTGAAAAGCGATTAAATTGAATCATACAGATTGATCAATCCGCCGGCCCGGGACTTGTTCTCGGGTCGGCCTGTATAAGGAAAATATGAAAGTCGAAGATTTTGATTACGAACTTCCCCCGGAGTTGATTGCCCAGGACCCCCTGGAGGATCGGGCGGCTTCCCGTCTGTTGATGTTGGATAAGAAAACAGGAGGCATTTCACACGGGGCTTTCCGGGATATTGTGGACCAGCTGGGGGAAAAGGATATGCTGGTGCTGAACAATACCCGGGTGATTCCCGCCAGACTTTTGGGACTTCGGGAAGGCAGCGGCGCCCGGATCGAATTGCTTTTGCTGAAGCGATTAGAGCAGCAAGGCGCCTGCTGGGAAACCCTGGTAAAGCCCGGTAAAAAATGTCGTCCGGGGGATAGATTATCCTTTGGAGAGGGGCTTTTACAGGCGCAGATTCTGGAGGTATTACCCGACGGGAATCGGATTGTCCGATTCTTTTATGACGGGATTTTT
>CACZSB010000033.1 GCA_902783765.1 uncultured Lachnospiraceae bacterium | reverse complement strand
TCAGCGCCGTATAAGGATCCTGAAAAACCACCTGAGGCCGCTCCGTATAATGGGTGATCCGACCCTCGTATTTGGGCAAAAAGCCCAATATGGCCCGGGCCAGGGTGGTTTTCCCGGAGCCGGATTCCCCCACCAGGCCCAGAGCCTCCCCCTCATACAAATCAAAACTCACATCATGGAGCACATGCTGGATTTTGGTCTTGCCCAGGGTACTTTTGCGGGTATAGGAGGTGGACACGTTCCGAACCTCTAAGATTTTGTTTGGTGTGTTGTTTTTCATACCTTCAAATGATGGGTTCCTTCCCTTTGCTCAGGATGACACTATTCTTCCTGCTGCAGGCCCTCCCCTAGAAGGGAAAAGCCCAGGATCAGTAGGGCGATGGTGAGCCCCACAAAAAGCGCATACCAGGGAAGGCCCCGGAGAATATAATTTTGAGAATCCGAAAGCATCCGGCCCAGGGACACCTCCGAGGCGGAGACCCCCACCCCCAGAAAGCTCATGCTGGCCTCCGCCAGCACCGCATTATTAAAGCCGATGGATATGGCCGGCAGCAGCACCGGCAGGATATTGGGCAGGATATGCCGCGTCATGATTCTGAAGCGGCCGATGCCCTGGAGCTTGGCCAGGGAAACATAATTGAGCTTTTTAATACGGGAGAATTCCGCCCGCACGATTCGCGCGAAGCTGGGAATAAAAACCAGTCCCAGCACCAGGATCACATTCAGGCGGCCGGGGCCTAAAATCCCCACCACCACCAGGGCCAGCAGCACACTGGGAAAAGCGGTGATGGCATCGCAGATCCGCATCAGCAGCTCGTCCAGCACCCCGCCGAAATAGCCGGTGAAGGCCCCGATCAGGGTCCCAGCCCCGGCCCCTATCAGCACCACGAAAAAGGCGATCACCAGGGTGGAGCCGGCCCCCTCCAGCACCCGGGAAAGAATATCCCGGCCGAAATAATCGGTGCCCATAAGATGCTGCAGACTGGGGCCCTGGGCTTTCACCGCCGCATTCATGGCGTTAGGATCATAGGGGGTCCAGATCTGGCCCAGGATCACCCAAAACAAAATAAAAAGGGTCAGGATCAGGCCCGTGCGGAAAAACCAGTTGTCATACTTGGCAAACAGTTTCTTCATGGCCCTCTCCTATACCCTAAGCCGGGGGTCCAGCATTTCGCTGACCACCTCCCCCAGAAAATGCACCAGCATGACCCAGACCGCCAAAATCATTACAATGGCTTCCACCACCGGAATATCCCGGTTGCCGATGGAGGCCATCAGCAGGCGGCCGATGCCCGGCAGGGAAAAAATCTGTTCAATCACAATGCAGCCCGCCAGCATTTCCGCGGCGCTCACCGCCAAAAAGGCGATCACCGGCAGTATGGCATTCTTCAGGGCGTGGGCCATGAGGGCCGTCTGCCGGTTATGCCCCCGGCTGTAGGCGGTGCGGATATAATCCTTCTGCATCTCCGCCAATATGGAAGAGCGCAGGATCTTGGCCGCCATGGCGGTCCGGGGGATGGCCATGGAAAGGGCGGGGAAAAGGATATACAGGAAAAAGCGGCCCGGAGACTGGGAAAAGGGCACAAAGCCGCCGGGGGTAAAGACTCTTAAAACCACCCCGAAAAGTACCGTCAGCAGGATCGCCACAAAAAAGGCGGGCACCGCCATAACGATCTGATTGCTCACCGTCAAAAAGCGATCCAAAAGCCCTCCCTCCTTCCGGGCGCTGATAATGCCCAAGGGCAGGGAAAACAGCAGGGTCAGGAAAAAGCCGCAGAAGGTCAGGGTCAGGGTCAGCCCCAGCTTTTCACCGATCATGCTGCTCACGGGAATCCGGTAGATGTAGGAGGTGCCCAGATCCCCCCGAATAAAAGAAAAAAGCCAACGAAAATAGCGAAGGGGGAGCGGGGCATCCAGCCCCAGCTCCCTTCTAAGCGCTGCCTCCGACTCCGGCGTTATATTGGTCCCCAGGATCTGGGTCACCGGGTCCCCCACCATCTCAAAGGCCCCGTAGGCCAGGAAGGAGACCACCAGCAGAGTGATCAGCAGCGTCGCCAGCTTTTTTAAAACAAATTTCATTTAATAACTGACCTGGCTCAAATCCATCACATAAATGGGATAAAACACATAGCCCTTCAAATTGGAGCGGATGGCCACGAAATCCGCCAGATCCTGCAGATAAACATTGGCCGCATCGTCGGAAAGGCACTTGGCCGCCGCTTTGAAAAGCTCCGTGCGGCGGGCATCATCCGTGGTGGCATTGGCCTCCTTCATAAAAGCATCGAAGCTTTCGCTGGCATAGCCGCACATATTTTTGGAGGAGGTGGATTCAAAGCGGCCCAGCAGGGCATTGGCCGTTAAGGTGGAGGCGTCAAAGCCGCAAACCGTTGCCTGGAACTGGCGGCCCTTGTACACATCCGTCAGCCAGGTATTCCATTCCACCTCCTGCACCGTGGCATTGATGCCCACGGCCTTCAGCTGCTCTGCCAGCACCATGGCCGTATTCACATGGACACTGTAATTGCTGGGGGCAATGATG
>CACZSB010000032.1 GCA_902783765.1 uncultured Lachnospiraceae bacterium | reverse complement strand
TAAATCATCGATTAAAACCCCCATATAGGCCTGGGAACGGTCCAAAATCAAAGCCTCCCGCCCCTGGACCAGGGCCGCGGCGTTGATTCCAGCCAGAAGCCCTTGGGCGGCGGCCTCCTCGTAGCCGGAGCTGCCATTACTCTGTCCGGCGCTGAACAAGCCCCCAATCGTCTTGGACTCCAGGCTGCTTTTCAGCTGGACCGGGTCCAGACAATCATACATAATGGCATAGGCATTCCGAACAATCCGGGCTTTCTCCAGACCGGGAATGGTATGAATCACCGCTTCCTGCACATCCTCGGGCAGGGAGCTGGATAAACCGGAGATATACATTTCATGGGTGTATAGCCCCTCAGGCTCCAGAAACAGCTGGTGCCGATCCTTGTCCGGGAACTTCATCACCTTGTCTTCAATGGAAGGGCAGTAGCGGGGCCCGGTTCCTTGAATATCCCCGCTGTATAGGGGGCTTCGGTCAATATTGTCTCTTATGATTTTATGGGTTTCTTCGTTTGTATAAGTCAGCCAACAGGATATTTGTTGTCTATTTATATCACTTTCATTGTTTTCAAAAGAGAAGGGCCGGATTCTTTCATCCCCGGGCTGTTCCTCCATTTTTGAGAAATCCACGGTACGGCCATCGATCCGGGCCGGGGTGCCTGTCTTAAAACGCAAAAGCTTAAGGCCCAGTTCCCGAAGGGAATCCGAAAGCTGCTCCGCCCGCTTTAAGCCCGCGGGCCCCGTTTCCTCGCTGACCTCCCCGTAGACGCAGCGAGACTTTAAATAGGTTCCCGTGCAAAGCACCACCGCCTTGGCCCCATAGCGCCGGCGGGAGCGGCTTTCCACCCCCGTGACCCGGCCATCTTCCACCAAAATCTGGGTGATTTCCGCCTGACGAATGGACAATCCCGGGGTGTTTTCCAAAACCTCCCGCATTTTCTGGGAATAATCCCGCTTATCCGCCTGGGCCCGCAGGGAATGGACCGCGGGACCCTTGGATTCGTTCAGCATGCGGCTCTGAATAAAGCTTTTATCGATATTCCGGCCCATTTCCCCTCCCAGGGCGTCGATTTCCCGCACCAGATGTCCCTTGGAGGTGCCGCCGATATTGGGGTTACAGGGCATCATGGCAATGCTTTCCGGGCTTAAGGTAAACAAAATCACCCGACAGCCCAGCCGGGCCGCCGCCAGGGCCGCCTCGCAGCCCGCATGACCGGCTCCGATCACCGCCACATCCCAGTTTTCTTCCATAAATAAGCTATCGGATGCCATTTTATTTCCCCATGCAAAACTTGCTGAAAATCTCGTTGATCAGATCTTCATCCGCTTCTTCCCCTAAAATCAGCCCCAGGCTCCGGTAGGCATCCATCAAATCAATGGTCAAAAGATCCTCCGGTGCCCCCAATTCAAGGCTTTCCAAAGCCAGGGAAAGGGACTGGACCGCCTGTTCCAGCAGTGCTTTATGCCGCAGATTGGTGACAAGCAGAGGCTGCTGGCGGATTTCCTCCAGGCAAAAGCGTTCTCGAATATGGGCCGTTACCGCTTCCAGACCCGCCCCGGTCTTGGCGCTGATGGCAAAACAAGGCAGATCCCAGGCCTTTCCCAGGGTGGCCGGATCCGCCGCCAGGCCTAAATCCGCCTTATTTAGCAGCAGAAGAGCGGGTTTATGGCGGCACAGGGCCCGCAGGGCCTCATCCTCCGGCCCGGGGGCTGCTGATCCGTCCAGCATCAGCAAAATCAAATCCGCCTCCTCCGCGCTCCGGCGGGCCCGTTCAATCCCCAGGGCCTCCACCGCATCGCCGCTTTCCCGAATGCCGGCGGTGTCCAGTAATCGAAGTACCAGTTCCCCCACCCGGCAGCTTTCCTCTATGGTATCCCGGGTGGTGCCGGGGATCCCCGTTACAATGGCCCGCTCAAAACCCAAAAAAGCATTGAGCAGAGAGGATTTTCCCACATTGGGCCGGCCCAGGATGGCCGTGCGGATACCCTCCGTCAATACCCGGCCCTTATCGGAATCCTTCAAAAGAGAATCAATATCCCCCTTCAGCGCCTTAAGCCTGGGGGCCAAGGCTTCTCCGAAGCCCTCCAGGGAATAATGCTCCGGATCATCCAGGGCCGCCTCCAAATAGGCGGTTTTTTCCAGTATTTCTGCCCGAATGCCCCCAATCCGCCGGGAAAAATCCCCGGATAGCTGGGCAAGGGCCGTATGCCGGGCCAGCTCATTTTCCGCCCGGATCAAATCTATCACCGCCTCTGCCTCGCTTAAATCCAGGCGGCCGTTTAAAAAAGCCCGCTTGGTAAACTCTCCGGGCTCCGCCAGCCGGGCACCCCGGGCCAAAACCGCCTCCAAAACGCTTTTTAGCACAAAGGGGCCCCCGTGGCACTGGAATTCCACCGTATCCTCGGCGGTATAGCTTTTCGGCCCCTTTAAAACCGTAATCAGCCCTTCATCCAAAAGCTGCTCATCCCGGCGGATCTTCCCGTAGTATAAATGGTTGGGCTCCGCCTCTTTAAGGCTTCTTCCTTTAAGCTCTGCCAGAGGGGCACAAAGCTCCACGGCACCGGGGCCGCTGACCCGCACGATGCCGATTCCCCCCGAGGTAAGACCGGTGGATATGGCGGCGATAATATCATGATCCATGATGCTCTCCAAAAAAGAAGGGGCGCCCGGCGCCCCTTAAAGTCTTCAGCTTTCCTCGTCCTCCCGGGCCGGCTCCTCTTTTTTGTCCTTTCCGCCCCGTTTTAAGGAGACCACCACATGGCGGTAGGGTTCCTCGCCCTCACTGGAGGTGACCACATTTCGGTCATTTTGCAGGAAGGAATGGATGATCCGGCGCTCGTATGGATTCATGGGCTCCAGCACCACCGGCCGTTTGGTCTTTTTGGCCCGGCTGGCACAGCTTCTGGCCAGATTTTCCAGAGAATCCTCCCGTCTTTCCCGGTAATTTTCGATATCCAGCTTCACCCGGATATAGGCTTCGCTGTTTTTATTCACCACCAGGGATGTAAGATACTGCAAAGAATCTAAGGTCTGGCCCCGCTTGCCGATAAGGATCCCCATGTCCTCCCCCTGAAGATCCAGAGACAGGGCCCGTTCCTCTTCATTGTACTCCGAAATGATCATGACCTGCATGCCCATGGTCTCGAATACATTGCTCAAAAACTCCTGGGCCACTCCCTGGGGGGTCTGGACCCGGGGCCAGGCTTCAATAACTGCGGGTTTGCTGCCCAGGCCCAAAATACCGGCAGAGCCCTTATCGATCACTTCATAGGCCAGCTGATCGCTGGAAACCATCAGCTCCACCATGGCTTTATTAATGGCATCATCTACGGTTTTTCCGCTAAAAACTTCGTGCTTCATTTCTTTCCTTCTTTATTTCTTTCGTTATAATCCCGCACCATATTGGCTTTGGCAGCCAGGGAACCCGGTGCGGCGGAACGGCTGGCATAATACTCGGTGGCGGCCTTCACTTTTTCTTCCTTGGCAGCCTTATCCTCTGTTTCTTCCTTTACCTTTCCCAGGTTCCGGGTGGAAATGTTGGCCTTTTCCGAAATGGGGGGCAGACCCTTCTTGGCCCGCTTCTTATTGGCCTTATCCCGGCTCTCCTTAATCAGTTCCTCTACGCTCTTCTTATCCAGGAACTTATTGATAACGATCTGCTGTACCATGGCCACCAGAGCCTGCACTGCCCAGTAAATGCCCAAAAAGGCAGGCAGATTAATGGCAAAAGCGCCAATCATCAGGGGCATGGTATAATTCATAATCTTCATGGAGCTCATCATGGGATTGTCCATATTCGGCTGAGCCTGCTTGGACATCAGCAGTTTGGTCTGTAAATACTGAGCGCCGGCCACCACCAGGGGGATCAGCACCGGCCAGGCCAGGGGAAAGCCCTCTGCGGACTTAGGGGCGTTCTTTAAATTTAAATCAAAGAGCTGCCACATCTGAGTAAACTGCTCAGGGCTGATTTTCTCCTTCAGAACCCCCAGATAGCTCACATAGGTCTCCATCCGGTAAATAACCGGATAAAGAGAGAAGAGTATGGGCATCTGAATCAGGGTGGGTAAACAGCTCGCAAAGGTGGAGGTGCCGTACTTTTCCTGAATGGCCTGCTGCTCCTCCATCATTTTCTGACGGGAGGCCATATCCGTTTTTCCCTGATACTTTTTCTGAATGGCCTGGAGCTCCGGGCTCATCACAGCCTGAAGGCGGGTGGACTTCTGCTGCTTGATGGTCATGGGCAGCACCAGCATTTTTGTGATAATGGTGAATAATACGATACAGAGAGGAATACTGTAGATGCCTCCCTTGTCCAGAACGGCCATGATACCGTTCATAAATTGACTGAATAACCAGATAAACGGCTTAATGAAAAACCAGTTTTCCACAGGAAGGGGTTTATCCGTCACCGTTTCTGCAGCCAGCAGTAAATAATGCATTCTTTCCTCCGATTGCTACTCTCTTTTCAAAAAGGACTGGGGCACGGGATCGTAGCCCCCCTCCGAAAAGGGATTACAACGCAAGATTCTCCAAATCGCCAGCAAACTTCCCTTAAGGGCGCCGTGCCGTTCCAGGGCCTCCAGGGCATAATCGGAGCAGCAGGGTATAAATTTGCAGGTGCCGGAGGGCTTTAAGGGAGAGAGGCACTTCTGGTAAAAACGAACCAGGGACTGTAATAAATATTTCATGGCCCCTCACCCCTTTGCCAACGAGTTCGATTTTTTGCCGAGATAGAAGAGACTTTCCTCTATTTCCCCATAGGATTTCCCGGCGGCTTCCTTTCGGGCTATAACAATATAATCTCTCTTAGCCCATTCCGATTGATGCAGGCGGAAGCTCTCCTTAATCAGGCGGCGAATACGGTGACGAACCACACTGCCCCCTACTTTTTTGCTGACCGCTATTCCCAGGCGGCCAGCCTCCCGGTCCTCCTCCGGTTCATAAACATACAGGACCAGGAGTTTGCTGCCGTAGGATCTACCCTTTTCGTAGACCCGGGCAAACTCCGTCTTTTTTTCAAGCATCTCCATAGGTGATTTCATGGCGGCTTCAAAAAAAAGGGCCACACGGGGCGGCCTAAAACGAAATTGCTTTTCTGCCTTTTGCTCTGCGGGCGGATAATACTTTTCTGCCGCCGGCCGTCTTCATTCTGGCCCTGAAACCATGTACCCGCTTATCGGACACACGCTTGGGCTGAAAGGTCATTTTCATGGGGCCTTTCCTCCTTTTCTTTGTAAAAATGCACGGTGTATTATAGTAAAATCCCCTTCTGCCGTCAAGCTTTTTCTGCTTTTCCCCGCTTCAATCCCCCGGGGAATGTCAATATTTCGTTATTGTGGAGTCCCGGGGGATAAAAAGTGGATGGATTCGGGCCCCTAAAAACCCACAATTCTATGACCCTGGTGCCTGTGGATACAGTGGAAAAATATGATTTTTTCTGCTGCCGCAAGGGCTTTTTTTCTGGGATAATTTGACCTCGTGTGGATTACTCCGTTTTTTTATGTGTAAATCTTTTCTATCTTGTGAAAAACTCCCCTTTTTCTTTCCACATTTCGGCCCTCAGAATTGATTTTTTCCACCGTTCTTCTTGTGCTTTTTGTTCATATTTGATATAGTAATATGCGTATAAGGCGGATTCTGCCCTTGTACTGTGAGGTATGCCATGTTTGCTGAAATTAAAAACCGCTGGACGGAGATTCTGGAGCGGGTCCGGGACGAAAAGGAATTGACAGATGTAAGCTATCGTACCTGGCTTTTGCCCCTTTTGCCTCTGTCTCTGGATGGCAAAAACCAGCTGAAGGTTTTTTTCCCCGGGGACACGGTCTCTGTATCCTTTGTGGAAAGCCGTTATTCCTTCTTTCTTCGCTATGTAATCGAAGAGATGACGGGGATTTCCTGTCATTTAAAATTTGTAAATACCCGGGATGATGCCACGGAAAATCTTTCCCCCGCCGCCCGTCGGGAGTTCAGCATTGCCAATCTGAATGCCCGCTATACCTTTGATTCCTTCGTGGTAGGTCAAAACAACAAGCTGGCCCACGCCGCCTCCCTGGCTGTGGCCGAGGCCCCCGGCGAAATATACAATCCCCTTTTCATTTATGGGGGCGCAGGCCTTGGCAAGACCCATTTGATGCAGTCCATTGCTCATTTTATATTAAAGGAAAACAAAAAAGCCCGGGTTCTGTATGTGACCTGCGAAAAGTTCATCAACGACTTTGTGGAGGCCATCCGGGGCAAGGACAATATCACCATGACGGATTTTCGGGAAAAATACCGTTATGTGGATGTGCTTCTTTTAGACGATATCCAATTCGTTTCCGGAAAAAAAGAAACCCAGGAAGAGCTTTTCCATACCTTTAACGCCCTCCACGACAATAACAAGCAAATCGTCATTTCCAGTGACCGGGTGCCAAAGGAAATCGACGATCTGGAGGACCGCTTAAAAACCCGCTTCGAGCAGGGCCTTATGGCGGATATTTCCCTGCCCGACTTTGAGACCCGCATGGCCATCCTTCGGAAAAAGGAGGAAGTGGCGGGCTACAATATCGACAACGAGGTAATCAAATATATCGCCTCCAATATTAAATCCAATATCCGGGAACTGGAAGGGGCCCTCACCAAAATCGTGGCCCTGTCCAAGGTAACGGTGCGGCCCATTACCCAGGAACTGGCGGAGGAGGCCCTGCGGGATCAAATCAATCCCGATGCCCCCCGGGAAATCACCCTGCCCTATATTCTGGAAATGGTGGCGGATCACTTCGGCATCAGCACCGCAGATATTATTTCCAAAAAGAAGGATGCGGAAATTGTGCTGCCCCGTCAGGTGGTCATGTATCTGGCCAAGGAAATGACACAAACCCCTTTAAAGAACATCGGCCAGTTTTTAGGCGGCCGAGATCATACCACCGTCCTCCACGGAAAACGGAAAATCGAGGAACAGTTAAGCAGCGACGACGCCCTTCGCAGCAGTCTGGAGGCACTGCGGAAAAAGCTCACCCCCTGATTATCCACTTTGTCCCCGTGCATAAAAAGGGGACAGGCCTTCCTCCACAGGCCCCCCGTGGATAAGCCCCCTTTTATCCCCCCTTTTCCCGTCGCTTTTTAACGGACTTATCCAAGGGGAAATATAAGGCGGCACAAGGAAAAACAAGGGCTTTAAACAAATCAACAGCCCCTACTACTAATACTACTAAGCCAAAGATAAAAAGGAGATCTTATGCTGGACCTTTTCTTCTCAAAAGCGAAACTGATGCAGGCCGTCAACACCGTTATGAAGGCGGTTCCCACCCGGACCTCCCTGCCCATTCTGGAATGTCTGCTGCTGGAGGCGAAAAACGGTTCTGTTACCGTTATGGCCAATGATATGGAAATGGCCATCCGTTCCGAAACCGGGGGCACCATCATTTCCGAAGGGACCATTGCGGTGGATGCCAAGCTCTTCTCCGATATTATCCGCAATCTGCCGGAGGATGAGGTTCATATCAAAACAGATTCCAATTTACAAATGGAAATCACCTCGGCGGATTCCTACTTTACCATGTCCGGCAAAAGCGGCGATGATTTTATCGGCATGCCAACCCTGGATAAGGGAATGCCCGTAACCCTGTCCCAGCTCACCTTAAAGGAAATCATCGATCAGACCATTTTTTCCATCTCCGCCAGCGAAAATAATAAGATGATGACCGGGGAATTAATGGAAATCAAGGGGAATATGCTGCGGGTTGCCGCCCTGGACGGACACCGGATTGCCATTCGCTACAGTGTAATGAACCAGGAAGAGGATATCGAGCCCGTTTCCGTTATTGTTCCCGGCAAAACCTTAAACGACTTGAGCCGGATTTTAAGCGGCGACGCAGGAAAGCTGGTGAATATCTACATCGGGAAGAATCATATTCTCTTTTCCTTTGACGGTACCACGGTGGTGAGCCGCCTGATTGAGGGAGAATATTTCAGAATCGACCAGATGATTTCGGAGAATTACGAAACCAAGCTGGTTTTTAACCGGAAAAGGTTGTTGAATTGTATCGAGCGCTCCACCATTTTGGTTCGGGAAAGCGATAAGAAGCCCCTGATTTTCGATATCAAAAACGGCGGGGCCACCTTAAGTCTCACCTCCATTATGGGTTCCATGAAGGAGGAGATCGAGGCGGAAAAAGAGGGGATCGATTTGATGATCGGCTTCAATCCCCGTTTCCTGATCGATGCCCTGCGGGCCATCAGTGATGAGAAGATCACCCTGTATTTGACCAATTCCCGGGCGCCGGGCTTTATCCGGGATGAGCAGGGCACCTATATTTACCTGATTCTGCCGGTGAATTTCGTGTCCAGGTAAGAATGCTTTAAACCGTTCGCAGCGCTGACGAAAACTTTTCTCGCTGACGCATTCGCTATTCGCTCGAAAAGTATTGTCACGCTGCTCACTTCCCAGCGAGGCCTTGGACAATACTTTTCGATCCCCTTCGAAGGGGGGTGAGAAAAGTTTTCGTCCCAAGGCCGAGCGGAAAACAGTTAAGTTTTCGTCATGCTCGGGAGGCCAAAGCGGTAATCAGTAGTAATAAAGAACACAGAACCATGGAAGTAAAGATCAAAGACGAATTTATCAAGCTGGGACAGGCCCTGAAACTGGCAGGGCTGGTGGAAAATGGCGCCCAGGCCAAAGAAATGATACAGGAGGGCCTGGTAAAGCTCAACGGAGAAACGGAGCTGCGCCGGGGAAGAAAATGCGTTCCCGGAGATGAAATCGAGATGGAAGGAAAGAAGTTTGTCATCCGATGATCGTTAAATCTCTGGAACTGACCAATTATCGAAATTATCCTTCCCTGAAGCTGGAACTGGCCGAAGGCACCAATTTGTTTTACGGCGATAACGCCCAGGGGAAGACCAATTTGCTGGAAGCCGTGTATGCATGCGCCACCACCGCTTCCCACAGAAGCGGCAAAGACCGGGAGGTCATCGCTTTTGAAAGCGGGGAGGCTCATGTAAGACTTTATGCGGAAAAAAAAGGACGGATAAGACGGCTGGATTATCATATCAGCCGGGATCGGGGGAAGGAAGCCGCCCTGGACGGGAAGCCCCTAAGCAAGCTTTCCGAACTTTTGGGCCAGCTCCATGTGGTCTTTTTCTCCCCTGAGGATCTTAGGATCATCAAAAGCGCCCCGGTGGACCGGCGAAGCTTCATGAATGTGGAGCTATGCCAGATGAGCCCCCTTTACACAGGCCGTCTCATCGAATACCGCAGGACCTTGCTCCAGCGGAATGCCCTTTTAAAAAGCCTGCGGGAGCGAAAGGATATGACGGCCCTGCTGGATATTTACGATCAGCGCCTGGCCCTGGCCGGGGAAGAGCTGATTCGGGAGCGGGGGGAATTCTTAAAGGAGCTGGGCAGCATCGCCAGCCGGATTCACCGGGAATTAACGGAGGATAAAGAAGCCTTAAACATTGAATACCGGCCCGGCAGTCCCCCGGGAAGCCTGGAGGAGGCCCTAAGGGCCGGCCGGGAGCGGGATATCCAAAGCGGCAGCACCCAGACAGGCCCCCAGCGGGACGAAATAGAATTCTCCTTAGATGGCGAGGATCTGAAGCATTTCGGCTCCCAAGGCCAGCAGCGAACCGCCGCCCTGTCCCTGAAATTGGCGGAAATAGAATTGGTAGAGCACAGAATCGGTGACGCCCCCGTCCTGCTTTTGGACGATGTGCTTTCGGAACTGGACGGAAAGCGCCAGGAGAGGCTGCTAAAAAGCATCCGGCGGGTCCAGACCCTCATCAGCTGTACAGGCATGGAGGATTTCGTAAAGCGCGGCATCGATATTGATAAAAAATGGAAGGTGTGCCGCGGCACACTGACGGAGGAAAAGGTTCATGAGTGAAATGGAAAAAATGCAGGAGGGCCTGCAGGATTATACAGCGGACCAGATCCAGATTTTAGAGGGTCTGGAGGCGGTGCGCAAGCGCCCGGGCATGTATATCGGCACCACTTCGGAACGGGGCCTTCACCATTTGGTCTACGAAATCGTGGACAATGCGGTGGATGAGGCCCTGGCAGGCTTCTGTACGGAGATCCAGGTGGAGCTGAATAAGGACGGTTCCGTAACGGTCATCGACAACGGCCGGGGTATTCCTGTGGGGATCCATCCCAAGGCGGGGATCCCGGCGGTGGAGGTGGTCTTTACCATCCTTCATGCCGGGGGCAAATTCGGCGGCGGGGGCTATAAGGTCTCCGGGGGCCTCCACGGGGTGGGAGCTTCGGTGGTGAACGCCCTGTCCGAATGGCTGGAGGTGGAAATCCGCCAGGATGGGGTGGTCCACAAGCAGCGCTACGAAAACGGGGGCCATGTGACTTCCAAATTGACGGCGGTGGGCACCTGCCGCAAATCCAACACAGGCACCACCGTCACCTTTAAGCCCGACGCCTCCATTTTCGAGACCACGGAATTCAATTACGATACCTTAAAAACCCGCCTGCGGGAAACCGCTTTCCTTACCAAGGCCCTGAAAATCACCATCCGGGACAAGCGGGAAGGAGAGGTGAAGGAAAACAGCTATTGCTACGAGGGGGGCATCCAGGAATTTGTCACCTTCCTGAATAAAAACAACAATGCCCTTTACGACAAGGTGGTTTATATCGAAGGCATCCACAGCGGCGTATATGTGGAGGTGGCCTTCCAGCACAACGACGGCTTTTCGGAAAATACCCTAAGCTTCGTCAATAATATTATCACCCCGGAGGGTGGCATGCACCTGACGGGCTTTAAAAATGCCACCACCAAATGCTTTAACGATTATGCCCGGAAGAACAAGATCCTGAAGGACAATATGGCCAATCTCACCGGGGATGACATCCGGGAAGGCCTCACCGCCATTATTTCCATTAAAATCGAGGATCCCCAGTTCGAAGGCCAGACCAAGCAGAAGCTGGGCAATTCCGAGGCCCGCACCGCGGTGGAATCCATCGTGGGAGAAAAGCTGGTTTATTTCCTGGAGCAGAATCCCACGGTGGCCAAATCCATTTGCGAAAAGGCCCTGCTGGCCCAAAAGGCCCGGGAAAGCGCCAGGAAAGCCCGGGAAAATGTGCGCCGGGCCAATGCCCTGGATTCCTTCGGCCTGCCGGGGAAATTGGCGGACTGCTCCTTAAAGGATCCCAAACAGTGCGAAATCTTCGTGGTGGAGGGCGACTCCGCCGGAGGATCTGCCAAAACCGCCCGGAACCGGGAAAATCAGGCCATTCTGCCCCTTCGGGGCAAGATCCTGAATGTGGAGAAGGCCCGGGAGGAGAAAATCTACGCCAATAACGAGATTAAGACCATGATCACCGCCTTCGGCACCGGGATCCTGCAGAATTTCGATCTGGAAAAGCTCCGCTACGACAAGATTATCATTATGACGGATGCGGATGTGGACGGAGCCCATATCGGCACGCTGATGCTCACCTTCCTGTACCGCTTCATGCCGGAGCTGATCCGGGCAGGCCATGTATATCTGGCCAACCCGCCCCTGTACAAGGTGGAGAAAAATAAAAAGACCTGGTACACCTACAGCGAGGAGGAGCAGAAAAAGCTCATGGCGGAAGTGGGTGTGGACGGCGCCCGGATCCAGCGCTACAAGGGCCTTGGGGAAATGGATGCGGAGCAGCTTTGGGAAACCACCATGGATCCCAGCCGGCGGATCCTAAAGCAGGTCTGCATCAACGAGGACACCGCCTCCCTGGTGGATATGACCTTCAATATCCTCATGGGTGACAAGGTGGAGCCCCGCCGGGAATTTATCGAAGCCAACGCCCAGTTCGTGAAGAACCTGGATGTGTAAGGAGAAGTGATGGCGAAGAAGACGAAAAACGACAATATCGATAATACTATCTTCGATTTCGATCGAATCCACGAGGTGGATCTGAAGAAGACCATGGAGGAGTTCTACATCGATTACGCCATGAGCGTCATCGTGGCCCGGGCCCTGCCGGATGTGCGGGACGGCTTAAAACCGGTGCAGCGGCGGATCCTTTACTCCATGACGGAGCTGAACAACGGGCCGGACAAGCCCCATCGGAAGAGCGCCCGTATCGTGGGTGATACCATGGGTAAATACCACCCCCATGGGGACGGATCCATTTACGGATCCATGGTCAATATGGCCCAGCCCTGGTCCACCCGCTATCCCCTGGTGGACGGCCACGGGAACTTCGGCTCCGTGGACGGGGACGGCCCTGCGGCTTCCCGTTATACGGAAGCCCGTATGTCCAAGATCTCTATGGAAATGGTGGCGGATCTGAACAAGGACACCGTGGATTTCGAAGATAACTTCGACGGATCCGAGCGCGAGCCCGTCGTGCTGCCGGCCAGGTT
>CACZSB010000031.1 GCA_902783765.1 uncultured Lachnospiraceae bacterium | reverse complement strand
TGGCGGCGGGCGTGCCCATTAAGTCCATGGTGGGCGGCATTTCCATCGGTCTGGTGACCGGGGACCGTGACGAGGACTTCACCCTGCTGACGGATATCCAGGGGCTGGAAGATTTCTTCGGCGATATGGACTTTAAGGTGACGGGTACCCATAAGGGCATTACCGCCATCCAAATGGATATTAAGATCCACGGCCTGACGGAATCCATTATCCGAGGCGCCATTTCCCGGGCCCGGGAAGCCCGCTTCTATATTATGGATGAGGTCATGAGCAAGGCCATTGCCCAGCCTCGGCCTGAAATCAGCAAGTGGGCGCCCAAGATTGTTTCCATTAGCATTGATCCCACCAAGATCGGCGATGTGATCGGCAAGCAGGGCAAGGTAATCAACAAGATTATTGAAGATACCGGCGTGCAGATTGATATTGAAGATGACGGATCTGTGGCGGTTTGCGGCACAGATATGGCCATGATTCAGAAAGCCATCCATATCATTGAAGGCATCGTGAACGATGTGGAACCCGGTCAGGTCTTTAAGGGGAAGGTGGTGACCATTATCCCCAGCCGGGCCTTTATCGAGCTGGTCCCCGGCAAAGAGGGCGGCGTACACATTTCCAAGGTTTCCAAGAAGCGCATCGACAAGATTGAAGACGAGCTGAACGTGGGAGACGAAGTGGTGGTCAAGGTGCTGGAAATCGATAAGATGGGCCGCATTAATTTGTCCATCAAGGATGTGACGGAAGAGGATCTGGCAAAATTGCAGTAAAATCTTTGAATCATGGGGATGGGCTTTTGGCCCGTCCCCTTTTCGGATTATGTTCTGATTTTTTATTTGACAATGGAATGATTATCTGTTAATCTGAATGAGGTCTTTAAGACGATACAGAGATATCGGCAAGATGGCATAGGATGACGGCAGGCGCAGGATGCGCCCGCTTTTTCAGGAAGGCCCGGCCGATTTCGGCGGGCTCATTTTTATAGGAGGCGACGGTGAAGGTTTTTCAAAGCAAGCATTTCCCTGAGTTTATGCCCCGGATTCCCGGGGACCTGACATTTTCCCCGTCCTTTCCTTTGGGTGATGACAACAAAACCCACGAATATGTGGTATTTCCCGGTTTCTGTGATGTGCATGTGCATTTCCGTGAACCGGGTTTTTCTTATAAAGAAACCATTTTCAGCGGCTCCCGGGCAGCGGCCCGGGGTGGCTATACCACGGTCTGCGCCATGCCCAATCTAAAACCGGTACCGGATAATCTGCCCCATTTGGAGGAGGAATTGGCCCCTATTAAAAGAGATGCCGTCATTCAGGTGCTGCCCTACGGAGCCCTGACCCGGGGAGAACTGGGCCGGGAGGGGGCAGAGCTGGAGGCCATGGCCCCCTATGCGGTGGCCTTCTCCGATGACGGCAAGGGGGTCCAAAGTGAATCCATGATGCGCTCCCTGATGGAGCGCTGTGCCGCCCTGGGAAAGATTCTGGCAGCCCATTGCGAGGACGAAAGTCTTTTGAAGGGGGGTTATATCCATCAGGGGACTTATGCCCTGGCCAACGGTCACCGGGGCATTTGCTCGAAAAGCGAATGGGGCCCCATCAAACGGGATATCCGCCTGGCGAAGGAAACGGGCTGTGCCTATCATATCTGCCATATTTCCACCAAGGAAAGCGTGGAATTGGTAAGGCAGGCGAAAAAAGAAGGGGTGGATATAAGCTGTGAAACGGCCCCCCATTATCTTTTGCTCTGTGATGAGGATCTGAAGGAGGAAGGCAGATTTAAAATGAACCCGCCTCTCCGGAGCCGGGCAGATCAGGAAGCATTGCTGGAAGGGCTTTTGGACGGCACCATCGATATGATTGCCACGGATCATGCGCCACACTCCGAAGAGGAGAAGAATCGTGGTCTTGAGAAGAGCGCCTTCGGTATCGTGGGTCTGGAGACGGCCTTTCCCCTGCTCTATACGGAGCTGGTAAAAAGAAATGTGATCCCCCTGGAAAAGCTGCTGGAGCTAATGGCGGCCAATCCCCGGAAACGATTCGGACTTTCGTTTAGCAATGATGATTTCACGGTTTGGGACCTGGAAAAAGAATATATAATTGATCCCAACCGCTTTCTTTCCCAGGGCCGGGCCACCCCCTTTACCGGGTGGGCGGTACAGGGGGAATGTGTGATGACAGTCTGCGGGGGAAAGACAGTCTATACTCGTAACTAAAGCCCTCTCGCCCTCCCCCGGAAGCGGGGGAGGGATGTCAGCGAAGCTGACAGGGCGGGGGCGACTTATCCCCACCCAAACAAATTGATAAAGGTATATTTATGACTCATCAAACCCTCACAATCCTAAACAACACCCTGATAGCCCCCGGTGTTTTCCGCCTGGCGTTAGGGGAATTGGAGCCGGCGGTAGAAATCCGCCCCGGCCAATTTGTGAATATCCAAATACCCGGCGTTTTCCTGCGGCGGCCCATCTCTGTTTGTGATACGGAGGGGGAAAGACTCACCCTCATCTACAAAGTGGTGGGAGAGGGTACCCGCCTCCTGTCGGACATGGCCTCAGGCCAGGAACTGGACCTGCTCACCGGCCTGGGAACGGGATATGACCTTAGCCTATCCGGCCCATCGCCTCTTTTAATCGGGGGCGGTGTGGGCATTCCCCCCCTGTACTTTCTGGCGAAAGCGCTGATAAAGCAGGGCAAAACGCCCCGGGTATTTTTGGGCTTTAACAAGGCAGAAGAAGTATTCATGGCTAAAGAATTTGCGGCCCTGGGGGCAGAGGTCACCATCACCACCCTGGACGGCAGTGCCGGGAAACCGGGCTTTGTGACGGATTATCTGCCGAAAGAGGCCGACTTTTTCTACACCTGCGGCCCCCTGCCCATGTTAAAAGCCATTTGCAGCAAAACCACTTTGCCGGGCCAATTAAGCCTGGAGGAGCGCATGGGCTGCGGCTTCGGGGCCTGCATGGGCTGCAGTATTCAGACGGCGGAGGGCCCTAAACGGGTGTGCAAGGACGGCCCCGTATTTCATCGGGAGGTGCTGGGATGGTAGATTTACAGGTCAATTTATGCGGTATCCAGCTGGATAATCCGGTGATTCCCGCCTCCGGCACCTTCGGCTTCGGCTACGAGATGGCGGAGCATTATGATATCAATATCCTGGGGACTTTCTCCTTTAAAGGCACCACTCTGAAGCCCCGCTTCGGGAACCCCACGCCCCGGATCGCGGAGTGTCCCGCCGGCCTCCTCAATGCGGTGGGCCTGCAAAATCCCGGGGTGGAAAAGGTCATCAGCGAGGAGCTGCCCCGGCTGCGCCAGGTATTCCACAAGCCGGTGATGGCCAATATCAGCGGCTTTTCCTTGGAGGAATATACGGAAGTGGCCCGGCGGTTGGAAAAAGAAGACAGTATCGGCTGGCTGGAAGTCAATATCAGCTGCCCCAATGTCCACGGGGGTGGCATAAGCTTTGGCACGGATCCGAATGCCGCCGCCGCGGTTACCCGGGCGGTGAAGGCGGTCACCACCAAACCGGTGATTATCAAGCTCACCCCTAATGTGACAGATATTGTGAGCATTGCCAAAGCTTGCGAGGAAGCCGGGGCGGACGGCCTTTCCTTAATCAACACCCTGCTGGGCATGCGCTTTGACCTAAAAACCCGGAAGCCACTTTTGGCCAACACCACCGGCGGCCTGTCCGGCCCGGCGGTTTTCCCTGTGGCCCTGCGAATGGTATACCAGGTGGCCCAGGCGGTGCGTATTCCCGTGATCGGCCTGGGTGGCGTCAGCTCTGCCCGGGACGTGGTGGAAATGATGCTGGCCGGCGCCACTGCGGTGCAGGTGGGAACGGCCAATTTGATCAATCCCCTGGCCTGTAAGGAGATTATAGAAGATTTACCCAGAGTGATGCAGGAATATGGAATCACAGATTTGGATGAATTGTGAAGAAAACTCCCAATATAACTGGAGGACTAACTCATGACTAAAGATGTCATTATCGCCTGCGACTTCGCAGACGGTGGATCCACTCT
>CACZSB010000030.1 GCA_902783765.1 uncultured Lachnospiraceae bacterium | reverse complement strand
GCGCCGGTGTGTTGGAATTGGTAGACGAGGCGGACTCAAAATCCGTTGGTGGCGACACCGTGTGGGTTCGAGTCCCACCACCGGCATGCAAAAAACCACGAAAATGCGTGGTTTTTATTTTATTTTACCAAAGCAGCCTTGCGGCCGGAGGCTTCCTGTAGTACAATAGAGCAGTTAGATTGTTTACAGGAGTTTATATGGAAAAAACAGCGCTGATTACGGGAGCGTCCCGGGGCATCGGCCGGGCGGTGGCCCGCCGGCTGGCCCGGGAGGGTTATTCCGTCTGCATTAATTTTTTAGAGCGGGAAGATAAAGCCCGGGAGCTGGCCGCCGAAATAGAGGCGGCCGGAGGCCGGACCATGATTTTTCAGGCAGATGTGGCGGATCCGGAGGCGGTTTTAGCCATGGGAAAGGCTGTGAAAGAGCGTTTTGGCCCCATCAGCCTTCTGGTCAGCAATGCAGGCATTGCCGGGCAGATCCAGATTCAGGATGTGCAGGAGGCCCAGTGGCAGCGGTACTTTGATGTAAATGTGAAGGGCTTTAAGAACTGCGTTCAGGCAGTGCTGCCGGATATGCTGGCCAAAAAAGCAGGCAGCATCGTGAGCATTTCCTCCATTTGGGGGACCCGGGGCGCCTCCTGTGAATCCCTTTACAGTGCCACCAAGCATGCCCTGATCGGGCTTACCAAATCCCTGGCCATGGAACTGGCCCCTTCGGGAATACGGGTGAACTGTGTGGCCCCGGGGGTCATCGATACGGATATGGTTCAGGTGCTGGGGCAGGAGACCCTGTCGGAGCTGGCGGCCATGACCCCCCTGGGCCGCCTGGGAAAACCGGAGGATATTGCGGAGGCGGTGGCCTTTTTAGGCGGCGAAAAAGCATCCTTCATCACCGGTCAGGTTTTGACGGTGGACGGAGGATTTTTAGGGTAAGGAGAAGAATATGTTTGAAAAAATGGATAGCTTAAAGCCGGCATTAAAAAAGCTGGTGACGGAATTGCGGAAAGATTATCCCTATGTCAGCGTGCTGGCGTCGGAAACGGAGGAGAGAAGCTGGTCTCAAAGCCGCTCCGGCACGGCCATTTCCAACGGCAATCATACGGATGTGGACTGGGGTTTTGTGCTGCGGGTCTTCGATGAAACAGGCTGCGGAGAGTATTCCTTCAATGAATTTTCCGAGGCCATGATCCCGGAGATATGTGCCAAGGTGAAGGCGGGGCTTAAGGCCCAGACGGCGGCCCTGCCCCAGGGGGTTCGTCCCCTGCCCACCCCCTTGCCCACAGATGAGCCCTGCGTGCTGAAAAAGGAGACGGCCTACCGGATCCATCCCCGGGAGCTGGGCGATGAAGAGATCCTTCGCCGGATCAAGGAGATCCGGGAGGAGGGCTTAAAGACCGAGGGCATACTGGATGTGTCCTGCCGGGTGAATTATCAATCCTACCGCAAGGTTTTTATCAGTGAAAACCGCGATCTGGATCAAACGGTTCTCTGGACCACGGCCTTTTTGATGGCCATGGCCCGGCGGGATCAGGAGCTGAAGCATTATTATAAAGGCTTTTCCCTGCTGGGAGGCGCCGAGCTTTTAGATCAGGTGAAGGGCGGTCTGGAGGATGTGACCCGCACCACCCTGGAATTATTAGACAGCCAGCCCATGACCCCGGGAGAGTATGAATGTGTCTGCGACCCGGAAACCACCGGCATGATCGTTCATGAGGCCTTTGGTCACGGGGTGGAAATGGATATGTTCGTAAAGGATCGGGCCCTGGCCCGTTCCGTGGTGGGGGAATATGTGGCCTCCGAGCTGGTGACCATGCACGACGGCAACGGCATGGATGAGGTGGCCAGCTTTGTCTTCGATGACGAAGGCACCCTGGCCCAGGATACGGTGATCATTGACAAGGGGATTCTGAAAACCGGTATGTGCGACGCCTTAAGCGCCGCCCGCCTGAAAGAAAAGCCCACGGGGAACGGCCGCCGGGAAAGCTTTGAACGGAAGGCCTATACCCGCATGACCAATACCTATTTTGAGGGCGGGAGCGCCACCCCGGAGGAAATGATTGCCTCCATTGATTATGGCTTTTTACTGGAGAATCCCAGCTCCGGCATGGAGGATCCCAAAAACTGGGGCATCCAGTGTATGGTGAATCTGGCCCGGGAAATCAAGGACGGAAAGCTGACGGGCCGGATCTTCTCCCCCATCGTCTTAACGGGCTATGTGCCGGATCTTTTGAAATCCGTCAGCATGATGAGCGACAGTGTGAAATTGGGCGGCGGCGGTTATTGCGGCAAGGGCTATAAGGAATATGTAAAGGTCTCCGACGGCGGCCCCTACATGAAGGCCCGGATTCGTTTAGGATAGGAGGAACAGTATGTTGGAAACCATAAAAAGAATATTGCAGGAGCTGGCCCCGGCGGCCTGGCGCATTGAAAATGAGCAGGAAGAAAGCGCGGAGCTTTTCTTTGTGAACCGGCTGCTGGACACCCGCCGTATGAAGGATGTGAGCCGCTGCAGCGTGACCCTTTTCCGGGTGGACGAAGCCGGCAGCAAGGGCTTTACCACCGTGCCCTTAAGCCCGGGCCTCAGCGAGGAGGAGATCCGAAGCATGCTTCGGGATGGTTATTTTGCCGCCTCCTTTGCCATGAATCCCGGCTATGAGCAGCCGGACCCTGTTCAAAAGACGGTGGAGCCGGATAAGACGCCCCTGATGACCCTGCCCCTAAGCGAAAGCGCCGGAAAAATGGCTTCGGCCCTCTTTGCGGGAGAGGGAAACCTGCCGGCCTATATTAACTCAGCTGAGATTTTTGTGACCCGTACCCATAAGCGGATCTTAAGCTCCGAGGGCACGGATCTGAGCTGGGTAAAAGCCCAGGTAACAGGGGAATTTGTGGCCCAGTGCAAGATGCCGGAGGATGTGGAGATTTATCAATCCTTTGCCTACGACCAGCTGGATGAGGCGGCCCTCACCGCCCTGGTGAAGGAGACCCTGGCCTTTACGGCGGACCGGGCCCGGGCGAAAAAGAGCTTAAAGAGCGGTAATTACGATTTAGTCCTCACCGGGGAAAACGTGCGGGAGATTTTCTCCTATTATCTGAGACGGGCGGCGGCCCATATGATTTATCCCGGCTATTCCACCTGGCAGAAGGATATGCCGGTGCAGACTGCCCAGGAGGGTTATGCATCCCTGGATCTGACCCTGGCGGCCACCGAGCCCTTTAGCACAGAGGGGATCCCCATGAAGGACCGGGTGCTTTTGGAAAAGGGCGTGCTGAAAACCATTCCCGGCACCAATCGTTTCTGCCGCTATTTGGAAACGGAGCCCACCGGCGAGTACCATAAGCTCCGTTGTGAAAATGAAGGAAGCGCCGCCTTTAAAGAGCTGATTAAGGGGCCCTGCCTCTGGGCCGTGACCTTCTCAGATTTCCAGATGGATCCCATGGGCGGTTATCTGGGGGGCGAAATCCGCCTGGCCTACCTGGTGGATGAGGAAGGCAAAGTGACGCCGGTTACCGGGGGCTCTGTCAGCGCGTCCCTGCTGGAGAAGCAGGGAGAACTGCTGCTCTCCCGGGAACGCTATACCGATGCCAGCTATGAGGGACCCTACGGTATTCGTCTGCGGAATGTTTCCGTGGCGGGGGAGGAGAGTGAATGATCCCGGAAAGCGTATCCCATCGGAATGCCCGCTGGTTCTTTACCCTGGCTCTGACGGTTTTGGGGATCCTGTTTACCGTCTTTGTCCTTCCGAAGCTGGTATTCTTTTTCCTGCCCTTTGTGATCGGCTGGCTGATCGCCCTGATGACCGGTCCCCTGGTGCGGCTTTTGG
This sequence comes from uncultured Lachnospiraceae bacterium, assembly GCA_902783765.1. GTDB lineage: Bacteria > Bacillota > Clostridia > Lachnospirales > Lachnospiraceae > UBA6987. The sequence continues at coordinate 625 of CACZSB010000030.1, read as the reverse complement.
AAAAAAAGCTGCATATTACCAAAAAGATCGGTTCCTATATCGTGATCGTGCTGGTGTTGGCCCTGATCCTGGGGCTCCTGTGGTTTATCGGAGCCACCCTGATTCGGGAGGCCGTTGATTTTATCCCTCGAATCCCCGGCTATTTCCGGGGCTTCATGGAGGTGGTGGACCGGGTCCGGGATTGGGCGGACGGACTGGCGGGGGGCCTGCCCGAAACGGCCCGAGTCAATATCTCCGGCATGCTGGACAGCGTGCAGGGGAAGGTATTGGAATGGGTCAACCATTTCAGTACCAGTCTGGCGGGCCGGGCCGGGAGCGTGGCTCTGTCCATCCCCACCTTCCTTTTTTACCTGATTGTTACTGTGGTCTGCTCCTTTTTGCTGGTCCGGGAGCGGGAACGGCTTTGGCAGGGCTTTTTAAAGGTGATGCCCCCCAGTGTCAAGCGCTTTTTTGATATGGGGAAGCTCAGCCTGAAAAAGGCCCTCAGCGGCTACCTGGTGGCCCAGATTAAAATCAGCCTGATCGTGGAGATCATCCTGCTCTTTGGCTTTTTGCTGCTCCGGGTGCCCTATGCCCTGCTGGTATCCCTGTTGATAGCCTTCGTGGACTTTTTGCCGGTTTTCGG
>CACZSB010000029.1 GCA_902783765.1 uncultured Lachnospiraceae bacterium | reverse complement strand
GCGCCGGCAGCAACTGGTATGAAGCCCGGGTCAGCGCGGAATTTATTTTGGATGATGTCCATTCCCTGGAACTTTTGGTAACCCCCTTCTTCACCCAGCGGGTGGAGAATATCAGTATTTCCCTGGCGGAGCTGCCCGCCCGGCCCAATAAAACCACCCGGATTCAGGTGATTGTGTCCTTCTCCTCGGAGAACCATGTGACGGTGCGGGTGGTGGATAAGGGCTTCGGTGAGCTTTTCCCCGCCAGCGACCGGGTCATCCGCAAGGATTTCCTGATATCTTAGGGAAGGGAGGCAGGAAAGGCCATGGGCAATCTGATTTTATGCAGGAGCCAGACAGCGGAACGGCCCTATTATGTGCCGGAGCTGGGGGTCCGCCTCTTCACCGGAGAGGAACTGAGCTATTATATTTATAATCATCTGCTGCTGATTGACGAGAGCTTTCCCGATGAGCGTCTGCTGGATTTTCTGGAGCAGATCAATCAGGAAAAGCTGGCGGAGCGGATTCGCTACGGCCGGGAGCAAAGCAGTCTGTATGAGGTTTTATATCTGATTCTCCAGGAGCTGCGTTATTACAGCAGTGCGGAGCTTTTTACCTTCCGCAAGCAAATGGAACAGGTGAGCCTGACGGGCCCGGCCAACCGCTTAAAGGCCAAGGGAGACGCCCTGTTTTCCCGGGGCCAGTATTTTGCGGCCCTGCGGATTTATAATCAGATTCTTTCCCAGGAGGGCCGGGAGCAGAGCAATAAGGATTTTGTGGGCCGTCTGTGGGTTTCCAAAGGGGCCTGTTACGCCCGGACCGAGCATTTCCAGGAGGCCCTGGAATGCCTTCAGCAGGCCTTTGTGATGACCCGGGACAACACCCTGCCGGAAAAAATGTATCTGCTGAATGTGATGATGGGCCGGGATGAATTGCCCCTGGGTCTGGAAAACGTGGTGGACGAGGAGCGTTTGGCCCAGTTCCGCAGCAATTTGGAAAACCGCCGAAATCTGGCCCAGTATCAGGATAAGGGCCTGGAAGCCGCCGCCCTGGCGGATAAAGAGGAGCCGGAGCGGAGCCGGGAATATCTGGAACTTTTATACCGCTGGAAGGAAGAATACAGAAAGCATCAAACCAGCTGAAAGGTGGGTATATGATCCGCAGCGCCCTGGGACAGGATTCCCATGCTTTTGAAAACAGCTTTGACAAGCCCCTGATTCTGGGGGGCTTTTTGATAAGTGGCGAAAGGGGCCTGAAGGCCAACAGCGACGGGGACGTGCTGCTCCACGCCCTGACCAATGCGGTCTCCGGCATCACCGGCCGGAATATCCTTGGGCCGGTGGCCGATGAGCTTTGCCGGGCCGGGATTCGGGACAGCCGGGCCTATCTGGAAGAGGCCTTAAAGGACCTGGGAGCCCTGGGAGGGCATTTGGAGCATGTTTCCTTCAGCATTGAGGCGGCCCGGCCTCGTTTTACTCCGCTGATCCCAGCCATCCGGGCACATTTGAGCCAGATTCTGAACCTGGAGTCGGGGCGGATTGGCCTTACCGCCACCAGCGGAGAGGGCCTTACAGCCTTTGGCCGGGGAGAGGGGATTCAGGTGCTGTGTATTGTAACGGCCTGGCTGCCCGGGGAGCCCCTATGAAGCTGTTTCCCCATGCCAAAATCAATTTAAGTTTGTATATCACCGGCCGGGGGGCCGATGCTTATCATACCATCGACACGGTTTTTCTTCCGGTCTCTCTTTATGATGTGCTGGAAATCCTGCCCGGGGAAGCGGCGGGTTTTACCTGCTCCCAGGCAAAGCTGGAAAATGATGATAATCTGGTGATTCGGGCCCGGGACCTGCTTCAAAGGGAAAGAGAGCTGCCGCCGGCTTCTATTCATCTGACCAAATATATTCCGGATCAAGCGGGACTGGGCGGCGGCAGTGCCGATGCCGCCATGACCCTGTGGGGCCTGAGCCGCCTGGGGGCGCCGGATATGACCCGGGAGGCCCTTCAAAGCCTGGGGGCCAGCCTGGGGGCCGATGTGGCGGTCCAGTTTTCCCACCGCCCCCAGCGGGGCCGGGATCGGGGCCAGCTGCTGGAAGAATTATCCTGTGGTAAAAAGTTTTATTTTTTGATTATAAAACCCCGGACGGGCTGCAGCACCGCCGCCATGTACAGCGCCTGGGACCGGCAGGGGAAAATCACCCTGGAGCCGGAAGCCCTGGAACAGCGGCAGCAGGCCCTGGCGGATGCCCTGGCCAAGGGGGATTCCCTGGCGCTTTCCGGGTATTTATACAATGATTTCCAGGCATTGTTGACGGGGGAGGCTCGGGAAAGCTTTCTGGCTGCCCGGGAAAGCCTTCTTCAGGCCGGCGCTCTGGGGGTCTCCTTAAGCGGCTCCGGATCGGCGCTTTTCGGCCTTTTCTCCGGGGAAAAAGAGCGGGACCTAGCCTGGGAAAAGCTGGGCCGGACCTTGCCGGAGGGCTGGCGTCTTTTTGCCTGTGAATCCTTAGATAGCCCCGACCCCGAAATCAGTGTTATTCTGGCGGCGGGGGGCAGCGGCCGGCGCTTTGGGGACCCCCGGGGAAAGCTGATGATTCCCCTGAAAGGAAAGCCGGTTTTGCAGCATAGTCTGGAATGCTTTTACAATCACCCTGGGGTGGCGGAGATTATCATTGCCCATCGGCCCGAGGATGAAGCGGATATTCGGCGCCTTATAGGGCAGCTGCCCCCCCGCAGTTGGGGAAACCCCTGTGAAATCCGCCTGACCCCCGGGGGAGAAGAGCGGCAGGCCTCCGTGGCCCGGGCCCTGGATTTGTGCAGCCGGGAACGGGTTTTAATCCACGACGGAGCCCGGCCCTATGTAAAAGAAGAGGCGGTGGACGCCTGTCTTTTGGGCCTTTCCGAATACCCGGGCCTGTCCCTGGGGGTGCCCAGCCGGGATACCATCAAAATCTGCAATGAAAAGGGAGAGGTGCTGGAAACCACAGATCGAAGCCGCAGCTGGCTGGTTCAGACCCCCCAGGCCTTTCGGACTCGCTTTTTGCGGGAGGCCCATGAAAGCATAAAGGAAGCCGTCACCGATGACTGCTCCCTTTTGGAGAAGGCCGGCTGCCGGGTCAAATTGATTCCCGGAGACGAGGCCAATATCAAAATTACTTTTCCGGCGGATATTCCCTAAATCAGCGGGGGAAAACGATCATCCGTCATCCGGTCCATGGCCCGCTTGGCCTGGGCCCTTTTTCTTTGGAAACGCTTCACGCTCCGAATGGCAATCCACACCGTAAACCAGGTCAGCAGCAGCAGCCCCAGCCCGCCTCCAATCAGAATCCAGTAAATCAGAGGCAGTCCCAAATGCTTTTCCCGCAGCACCTCGTTTCGGGAGGGCACCAGCTGAACCACGGGGGTGAGCTCGATATTGCTGGTGGTGGGGATCCATTTCAGATTGGAACGGGCTACCTCATGATCCTGATAAGTATAAATCCGGGTGGCCAGACCCTCCCCGCCCTGGTTGCCATGGAAAATAGTCTGGCTTTTCAGTTCCGTTACGGAAATCTGATTGGGCAGGGTGCAGTAAAGGGGTTCTGCATTGGTAAAGCGCACCAGGTCCTTGCCCAAAAAGGGGGTTTCCCCCTCATTCCACATGCTGTCCAGCTTGCTGAGATTATAGCAGGTGAACCAGCGGAAGCCGTATTCGAAAAGAGAAATGGTATCCCGGCCGTTGACCTCCTGGCTTTCCGACTGCATACAGACGCAGACCAGATCCAGATCATCCTTTTTGGCATAGGTGGCCAGGGTACAAAGGGCCTCATCCGTATAGCCGGTTTTGCCGGCCACAGCATAGGGGTATTTGATGGAAGAGCCGGGGATAATCAGGGGATGGTAGGAGCGGAGATAGGTGATCTCGCTGTGTTTGTTGGTGGGGGGAATCTGGTAGGCGGGGGTGCCCATAATCTCCACCAGGGTTTCGTGGCGCAGGGCTTCCTTCAGAATCAAAGCGATATCGTAGGCGCAGGAGTAATGATCCGGATTGTGATAGCCGTGGGTGTTGGCAAAATGGGTGTTCACACAGCCCAAATCCTGGGCCTTGCGGTTCATCAAGTCCACAAAGGCCTCCAGACTGCCGGAAATATGCTCCGCCAGTCCCTGGGCCACCTCGTTGGCGGAGGCCACCATCAGCGCATAAAGACATTCCTCCACCGTCATCACCTCACCCTCGGTGCGGGCAATGCTGCTGCTGCCGGGCTCCAGCTCGTGGGTGGCCCGGTAGGAGAAGGTCAGCTGATCATTCAGGGAACAGTTCTCCATGGTCAGGATGGCGGTCATAATCTTGGTGATACTGGCGGGATAGGCTTTTTCCGTGGCATTCTTTTCAAAAAGGATGGCCCCGGATTTCGCCTCCATCAACACAGCATAGCCCGACTGGAGGGCGGGGCCCTCCGGAAGTGCTGCCAAGTCCCCCAAACGCAGGGTCTCCCCGGCTTTCCCCGGGAAGGAGAAGAGGGGCAGCAAAAGCAGCAATATAAGGATTACGACGCCGGCGCTTCGTTTCATAGGGGCTTAACGATGGCTCCTTCTCCAAATGCCCATGGACTCCGCATCCTTTATGAGCTGTTCTCTGAAATCCGGGTGGGCCAGGGAAATCATGGCCTCCGCCCGCTGCCAGGTGGAAAGCCCCTTCAGGCATACGCAGCCGTATTCCGTCACCGCGTACATCACATTGGGACGGGTGTCCGTCACAATGGTCCCCTGTTCCAGGGTGGGCAGGATCCGGGAATGGAGGCCGCCGTTTTTATCCGTGTAGGTGGAGGAGCAGCAGATAAAGCTTTTGCCCCCCTTGGACAGATAAGCTCCCAGCACGAAATCCAGCTGGCCCCCCGCCCCGGAAATGGGCTTGGTGCCGGCGCTTTCGGAGGCCACCTGACAGAACAGATCCAGGCTGACGGCGTTGTTGATGGAAATGAAATTGTCGATTTGGGCGATCACCCGGTCGTCGTTGGTATAATTCACCGGGGCGCTCATGAGCTCCGGATTCTGGTGCATGTAATCATACATTTTCTGGGTGCCGGCGCCAAAGGCATAAACCTGGCGGCCCCGGTCGATATTCTTCTTCGCCCCGGTGATCTTTCCCGCCCGGGCAATATCCACAAAGGCGTCCACATACATTTCCGTATGGACCCCCAAATCCTTCAGATCCGATTCCGCGATCAGGGAGCCCACCGCATTGGGCATGCCCCCGATTCCCAGCTGCAGGCAGGCCCCGTTGGGGATCTGCTCCACAATCATTTTGGCCACGGCCCGGTCCACCTCACTGGGGGCGCCGCCGCCGGCCAGCTGGCCCATGGGGGGATTATCGCCCTCCACTATGGCATGAACTTTGGAAACATGGATATCCGCCTCCACGCCCCCCAGACAGCGGGGCATATTGGTGTTAACCTCCACAATAATATGCCCGGCCACTTCGCACATGGCAGCCAGGTGGGAGGCATTGGGGCCGAAATTGAAGTAGCCGTGGGCATCCATGGGGGCCACCTGGATCATCACCACATCCGGCGGGGCAATATGCTCCCGGTAATAGCGGGGCAGCTCGGAATAGCGCAGGGGGGCATAATAGCACAGGCCCCGGGCCGCCGCCTTCCGTTCGATGCCTCCCATGTGCCAGGAGTTCCAGCACAGGTGCGTTTCCGCCTCGGGCACTTTAAAAACCTCCGGCTCCCAAAGGGCAATGCCCCCTCGGAATTTCAAATCATATAGCTCGGGAATCCTTTCCGCCAGGGCCTTGTCCAGGGCCACCGGCTGGCAGGTGGTCCAGCCATAATCGATCCAGTCACCGGACTTTACTACCTTTACGGCTTCCTGGGGTGTGGTCAGTTTTTCTTTATAGAGAGTTGTGAAATCCTGCATGGGGATGACCTCCTTGTATTATGGGCATGATTATAATATTTCTGTCGTTAAATAGCAACAGGGGAGCATCTGAATCCCAATTGATATAATCGGAAATTTCCGGCCGTTGACAGGGTCGGGGGGAACAGGCTATAATCCCCGCAACAAGTCCCCTTCGGAGGAAAGACAGCTTTGCTGGAAGTGAAAAATCTGAGAGTCCGTTTTAAGGATGCGGCGCCGGACCGTTTTGCGGTGGACGGGGCCAGCTTTTCCGTGGGAGACGGGGAGATCGTGGGGCTGGTGGGCGAGAGCGGCTCCGGAAAAACCGTCACCGCCATGGCCATCAGCGGCCTGCTGCCCCGGCGGAAAAGCGAGTATACGGGAGAGATCCTCCTGGACGGGGTGGAGCTCCTCCACGGAGACCGGAATCTTATGCGGCAGATGCAGGGAGATACCATCGGGGTGATCTTCCAGGAGCCCATGAGCGCCTTCAATCCCATTATGCCCATGGGCCGCCAGGTGGAGGAAAGCCTGCGGGTTCATCATCCGGAAATGTCCCCCGCCGCCCGGCGCAGCGCCGCCCTCACCGCCATGGCGGAGGCGGAGCTGGATGAGCCGGAGATCGTTTACGAAAAATATCCCCATGAGCTTTCCGGGGGCATGCTCCAGCGGGCCATGATCGCCGCGGCGGTGATCCATTCTCCGAAGCTGCTTTTGGCGGATGAGCCCACCACCGCCCTGGATGTGACCATTCAGGGCCAGATCCTGGATTTAATAAAGAAGATCAACCGGACAAAGGGCACCTCAGTCCTGTTTATTTCCCACAATATGCGGATCATACGGCACCTGTCGGAAAGGGTTTTGGTGATGCACCGGGGCAAAATCGTGGAGGAGGGCAGCGTGGAAAAAATCTTCCTCCATCCCCAGGAGGCCTATACCCAAAAACTGATCAACTCCATTCCCGCCCGAGACAGACATTTAACGGGCCTTAAGGAAAAGCTGAAAGGAGAAAAATCATGAAGATTACGGAGCATCTAAAGGTTCTGACCCATTTTGCGATTCGTCTGACGGGGGAAACGGTGGTCTATTGCGACCCCTTCCATATCCGGGAGGCGCCCCGGGACGGAAAGCTGATCCTGATCACCCATGAGCATTTTGATCATCTTTCGCCGGAGGATATTGACAAAGTGGCGGCGCCGGAAGCCCTGGTGGTGGTGCCGGCAAGCTGCCGGGAAGCGGCCCTGTCGGCGGGATTAAATCCGGATAAAATCGTTACAATGGAGCCGGGAGAGGAAAAAAAGTTTGGCAGAATCAGTGTAAAAGCGGTTCCGGCCTATAATATCAATAAAGATTTCCACCGCCGGGAGCGGGGATGGCTGGGCTATGTGGTGACCATGAACGGTCTTCGTTATTATCTGGCGGGGGATACGGACGATACCCCCGACGCCAGAGAAGTGACCTGTGACGTGGCGGTGGTTCCCGTGGGGGGCACCTATACCATGACCGCCCGGGAGGCGGCGGCCCTGGTAAATGCCATCCGTCCCGGGGCGGCGGTGCCCGCCCACTACGGAGATATAGTGGGCAGCCGGGCAGATGCGGAGGAATTCTGCTCCCTGCTGGAGGCCGGCATTGAATGTGATTTCTGCAGGGAATAACGCCCTCCTTGCCTCTAAAATTTAACTGCCGCCAAGAATTCTTCTCCGTTATTGTAATGACTGTTATTCCATGATATTTGACCATCTTGGAAATCATCATTGATTATCGCAGGGAGGAATACAAATATGAAGAAACACAGTTGCTATTTGCTTATCGTGTTGTTATCGGTTTTATTGTGGGGTTGCTCCAGCAAGGAAGATGAAAAGATATATCAAGATCAAACCAAGGAAACCACAATGAAACCAACGGATACAGATTTGCTGAATTCCCATGAGACCTCCGTTATTGAGAATATGACAATGATGAAGGTGGCGGATATCCGTTTGTATGAAGAATGGGAGTTGTTTATGAGTATGAGAAATCTGTCGGAGGCGGATTTTCTTAAACTATCAGAAAAAACGGATAGCCTTTTCCTTAATGCAAATTTTGATTACTCTGATTATCAAAGAATGATGAAATTATTGTCCAAACAGGCAATTGCTCCATTCTGTTCCAGTTTAGAACGAGGCGTAGTAATAATAACCCCTGATCAAGCTTCCATAGATTGGAGTTTTGGAAGTGATGATGGGATTGCCTGTTGGGTGCATATAGAAACGACAGAGGAACCAATCTCAGAGTATATTATGCAAAGCGCTAAGCAGAATGTCTTTGCACTAGAAAAAAGTGAGAATTCGAGCTTTAATCAGTTATATTATTGCAGAAAATATGATGACAAACAGAAATACAGCAAGCTTGAGTTTTATTATGGTGAAATAGATGGTTTATTTGTCAGTGTTTCATTTGCACGCGCCTCTAAGGAGGAATGTGATAAGATTATTGATACAATCAGTTTCAAATCTATTGAGAATAACCCGTTTAAATAGTGCAAGATGAAAAAGCTCTTGCAAATCCGCAGCAAACAAGGTATGGTATGGGGCGTTCGGGCCTAAGGGCCCAAATATCCGACAACAGGAGAAGCAAGATGAAAAAAGCAATACTTGCCGTATTGTCCCTGATTCTGGTACTGGCTCTGGCTGCCTGCAGCGGAGGAGATAAACCCTCCGGCAGCAGCGGAGAGACCACTGCCAGCAGCGGGAAGGAAATGTCCCCCAGAGAGAAGAATAATGAAATCTTCGTGGGCATTGCCAATGACTTAAGCAGTTCCCTGGGCCCCTGGCAGCTTTCCACCGCCGGCACCCGGGAGGTGATGTTTAATGTATATGAGGGTCTGTATAAAACGGATTCCACCGGTGACTTCAAACCGGCCCTGGCCACGGACTGCCAGATTTCCGAGGACGGCCTGACTTACACCTTTACCCTGCGGCAGGGCGTAAAATTCCATAACGGCGCCCAGGTCACCGGAGCGGATGTGGTCCATTCCTTCAAAACCTGTGCCGAAACCGCCGTGGACAGCGCCATGCAGGGGGTGCTGGCCAATATGGCCGACATCAGCGCCCAGGGAGATAAGATCACCCTTCGCCTGAGCACTCCCAACAGCGATTTTATGGCCTATGTGAGCTCGGTCTATATCAGCCCGGCGGCTTATACGGATCAGGATACCAAGCCTGTGGGCACCGGCCCCTTCCGCTTTGTGTCCCGCACGGTCCAGGACAGCGTGGTGCTGGAGCGCTTCGAGGATTACTGGGGAGAAAAGGCTAAGCTTTCCAAGGTGACCTTCAAGATCTTTGAAAATGCCACGGCCCTGGTTACCGCCCTGGATGCGGGCTCCGTGGATCTGGTGGCCCATTTGTCCGCCAGCCAGGTAAGCAGCCTGAAAGAGGATTACAAGGTGCTGGACGGCAGCATGAATCTGGTTCAGGCCCTGTACCTGAACAACGCCCAGGCGCCCCTAAATGATGTCCGGGTGCGCCAGGCTCTGTGCTACGCGGTGGATGTGGAGGCCATGCTGCAGCTGACGGCGGATGGGCACGGAAGCCGCTTGGGCAGCTCCATTTATCCCTCCTTCTC
>CACZSB010000028.1 GCA_902783765.1 uncultured Lachnospiraceae bacterium | reverse complement strand
TAATTTCCGAACACCCGAATCACCGCCGTTAAAAAGCCTAAAAAGAGGCCGAATACCAGCTTGCCCTTATCCGTTATGGGGCTGGTCACATAATCCGTGGCCATAAAGAAAGCGCCGCAAAGGAGCCCGCCCCCGAAAATCTGCATCACCGGGTTTTCTCCCCCGAAAAGGAAGGTGAACAGACAGCAGGAAGCGATAAAGCTTACAGGGATAATGGGTTTGATGACCTTACGGACAATCAGGTAGATGCCCCCCAGCAAAATGGCCAGGGCGCAGGTCTCGCCGATGGCGCCCCCGTGGCGGCCCAAGAAGAGGGTCAGGAACTGATCCCAGCCGTAGGTGGCAGGGTCCGCCAGAGGGGTGGCGCTGGTGGTGGCATCCACCAGACCGGTGGAGCCGGTGAAGGTGGTCATGGCCGTGGCAAAGGAGAACATCATCACCAAACGGCCCACCAAAGCAGGATTCACAAAGTTTCTGCCCAGGCCGCCGAAAAGCTGTTTGACCAGAATAATGGCGGCAATATCCCCCACGATCAGCATCCAGATAGGCATGCTCACAGGCACATTCATGGCCACCAGCATACCGGTGACCACCGCAGACAAATCATCCACGGTCACCGGCTGCTTCATGAGCTTTTGCCAGATAAACTCTAAAAGCACGCAGGCCAGGGTGGAGATCAGGGTCAGCAGGATGGCCCGGATTCCGAAAAGGAATCCCGAGGCGATCACCACGGGTAGCATGGCCAGCACCACATCCAGCATGATGCCCCGGGTGCTGCGTTCGCTGCGAACATGGGGCGATACACTGACAATCATTTTACTCATTTCACACCCGCCTCCCTTAAGATAAGTTTAGCCAGCTTATGGCTTTCCACCAGATTCCGCTTGGCGGGACACACAAAGGAACAGGAGCCGCATTCCATGCACAGGTTCACCTTCAGCTTTTGCAGCATGGCCACATCCCGCTTCTCGCAGGCATGTTCCAGCTCCGTGGGCATCAGCTTTAAGGGACAGGCATCCAGGCAGCGGCCGCAGTGAATACAGGCCGAGGGCTCCGGCAGCCGAGCATCCTTTTCGTCAAAAAACAGCAGCGCGTTGGTATTCTTCAGCACCGGCTGATCCATATCCGGCATGGACAGACCCATCATGGGGCCCCCGTACAATACCTTGGAGGGCTCGCAAACTAAGCCGCCCGCCAGCTCCACCAGTTCCCGCACCGGGGTGCCGATATAGGCGATAACGTTTTTAGGCTCCTTCACCGCGGAGCCGTCGATGGTGACGCACTTGGTGGTCAGCGGCCGGCCGGTGAGAAGATATTTTCCGATAAAGGAAAGGGTGGTGGCATTTAAGACGATGCAGCCCACATCAAAGGGCAGCTTCCCCTCGGGAACGATGCGGCCCGTGGTATTGTAGATCAGCACCTTTTCTCCCCCCTGGGGATAGGAGGCGGGCAGCTCGCAGACATCGCATTTATCCACATCGTCCGTATATTTTCGCATCACCTCGATAGCATGCTTTTTATTATTCTCAATGCCGATGATCACATGGGCCTTGGGATAATACTTTTTCAGGGCCGTGAGTCCTGCGTACATCCGATCGGATTATCCACCATGGTATGGCTGTCGGAGGTGATATAGGGCTCGCACTCCGCCCCATTGATTAAAATATAATCCACCTTCTCCGGATCCACATTCAATTTGACGCTGGTGGGGAAACCGGCGCCCCCCAGCCCCACGGCGCCGCTGTCCCGCACCGCCTGGACAAAAGAAGCCAGATCCGTCACTTCCGGAGGGGTGACCCCCTCATACAGTTCCTCCAGCCCGTCGGATTCGATGGTAATGGCCTGGCTGGTGCTGCCGTTGGACAATAAAATGTCCTCGATCTTCTTGACGGTTCCGGACACAGAAGCATGAATCGGGGCGGAAACATAGCCCCCCGCCTCGGCGATCAGCTGGCCCACCTTCACATAATCTCCCACTTTTACCACCGGTTTGGCCGGGGCCCCGATATGCATGGACATGGGAATGGTCACGCTTTTCACTTCCGTGAGTCGGACCGGGAAGGAATCCTGGGTCTTTTTCCTGTGGGGAACATGAATGCTTTGCAGGAATTTTGCTGCCACTTTCGTTCTCCTGACTGAAAATAAGATTTTCGTTTATTATATCACATATATTGTTCGCTAGGCGTATTTTTTTATGAATATTACAAGATTTTTTATAAAAATAAAGAGAGGCGGCCTCCTGCCGCCTCTAAAGGAGCCTTCTGTTTACCGAAGGCCCGTACTGCCGAAGCCTCCCCGGTCTTCCCCGACAAGATGCTCTACGGTGATAAATTCCAGCTCCGGCTGTTTTTTCATAATGCGGAACTGGCAGATCCGGTCTCCCTTTTCCACGGTTACCGGCCGGGTGGCCAGCATGGGCACAAACCATTCATCGTTATCTCCGCAATAGGAGCTGTCCACCACCCCTACGCCATTCACCTGAAGCAGGCCAAAATTCTTGAAGGTGCTGCTTCGGGGAGCCACATGGGCTTCATATCCTTCCGGCAGGGCCACCGCGATTCCCAAAGGAATCAAGCGAAACTCCCCCGCTTCAAAATGGATTTGCCGGGCCGCCCGCAAATCCACCCAGTCGGATTTCCCCTCTATAAAACGCAGGGGCTCCGCCTCGGGATCCAGATAGCGAACCCGAATGGTTTCTTTCATAATTCCGGCCGAACGTTTTTACGGCGTTCCACCCGTTTTTTCAAACGCTTATTCTGCTGAATCAATATAAAAATGGCTACCAGGCACAACAGCATCACAAAAGCCACGATCCCAGAAACAAGCCAGAGCATCCCGCCGCTTAGCGGGAAAGCCTTATCCGAATTCTGGGGCTGGCTTTCCGGGGCCCGGGTCTCCGGGGGCGTCTGCTGGCCCGCTGTGCTTGCCTGGCTTTCGTTTTCCGAACCCCGGGGCTCACTTTCCGGGGCTGATTCCGTGGGGGGATCCGTGGGGTAAACCGCCTTGGTTTCCTCGGATACCAGATTCATGGTCACGGGATACTCCGCCAGAGCCACTCCGCCCAGGCTGGCCCGGCCCCGGACCACCCGGCTGTCCTGTTCCGTATAAAGATTCAGGTTCCAGGTCCGCATGGCATAATCGTTGGGCACTAAACAGGCGGCACCGGTAAGGCTTTTGCCGCTCCCGGCAGAAAAGGTAACGATGCGGTTTTGGCCGTCCTCATCCTGAACCTGACCTTCCATCACCACATTGCCCCCGAAATCCGGTATTTCCACCAGACTGAAGTTATTAAAACCGTAATCCAGCAGGGCTTTCACATCAGCTTCGGCGGTGTCTGCGCTATCCGAACAGAAAATCACGCAGATCAGGTCCAGCTTTCCGTCGCTGGCATAGATGGCCCTGGTAAAGCCCGCATCCTCGGTCCAGCCGGTCTTGCCGCAGATCACCCGGCTGTCATACAGGCTGTTATCGCTGTGGAGGAAACGAATGGTATGACTGTAGGTCATCTCGATCCGGGTTTCATCCGCCGCCAGATAGTATTCATCCGTGCCGGCAATCCGCCGGTAATCATCCAGTTCAATGGCGCCCCAAAGAATCTTGGCCATGTCGTAGGCCGTGGTCAAATGGCGGGTATCATTCAGGCCGTGGGGATTGGTAAAGGTGGTATTCAAGGCCCCCAGTTCCGCCGCCCGCTCATTCATCCGCACGGCAAAGGCATCCACGCTGCCATCCATTTTTTCCGCCAGGGCATAGCCCAGGGTGTTGACAGAGTTTAAGCAAAGCCCAAAAAGGGCTTCCTCCGTCGTAAAGACCTGTCCCTCCTTAAAGCGCCAGTCAAAGCCGCCGGAGATCAGGTCGTGGGAGGCGTTGTAGGATATCTCAATTTTTTCGGAAAAATCCAGATTTTCAATGGCCAAAAGGGAGGTCATGATCTTGGTGATACTGGCGGGATACATCCGCTGATTGATATTCTTGGAATACAGAATCACCCCGGAATTGAGCTCCACCAAAATCCCCGTCACCGCATTGATGCTGGGGGGACTGGGCCGGCTGTATTCCGGCATTTCCACAAAGCTGTGATCCTCCCGGCCAATGGTGGTTTTTTCCGCCGCCTGAGCCGGCCCGCTAAATAGACATAGGACCATAAGGCCTGCGGTAAAAAGAGACAAAAAGCTGCTTCGAAAAACTTTTTTAAACAAGTTGGCTCCTTACAGACAGAGGGCCAGCTTATCCAGCCCGCCGCCGTCATATTCTTCAATATGGCCGCCATCTCCCAGCTCACTGACAGCCGGATCCAGCGGCAGCTTTACCACCGGTTCAATATGATGCGCCGCCGCCCAGGCTTCCGTCCGTCCCTCTCCAAAAAGAGACGCCCGGCGGCCGCAGTCGGGACAAAGATAATAACTGTAATTCTCCACCACACCCAGCAGGGGGATGTTCAGCATTTCCGCCATATTCCGGGCCTTATCCACCACCATGGATACCAGGCTCTGGGGGGATGTCACCAGCACCACCCCGTCCATGGGCAGGGCCTGAAACAGGGTCAGGGGCACATCGCCGGTGCCCGGAGGCATATCGATGAGCAGATAATCCAGGTCGCCCCAGACCACATCGCTCCAAAACTGTCTGAGCACGGAACCCAGCACGGGCCCCCGCCAAATCACCGGTGTGCCCGCATCCTCCAGCAGCAGGTTCACAGACATGATTTTAATGCCCATTTTGCTTTCCGCCGGTAGCATCTCCTCGCCTGCCAGACCGCCGATATCCTTCATTCCAAAAAGATGGGGGATGGAGGGGCCCGTCAGGTCGGCATCCAAAATGCCCACGGAAAAGCCCAGCCGTTTAAGACGCACCGCCAGCATGGCCGTTACAGAGGATTTGCCCACGCCCCCCTTGCCGCTCATGATACCGATCACCTTGCCGATACGGCTGCGGCTGTT
>CACZSB010000027.1 GCA_902783765.1 uncultured Lachnospiraceae bacterium | reverse complement strand
GTAAAGGGTCCGGGGGGTATTATCAAATATGATTTTCCCGTACAAAGCCGCCGTATTGGCAATCCACAAATCATAAACATAAATCCTGTCAACCTGCCGGGGCCGGCGAACCAGCTCCCGCAGGGCCTGATTCATCACCTGATTGTGGCCGGGGCAGATATTCTGAATCAGGGTATTGGCCGGGACAAGGGGCCTTTTCCGGGGTCTGGTTTGTCCCATGGGATTCAAATCCCTGTCCGTTACCCGGGAGGTGCAGGCATACAGAGCCGGTCCCTTTTGCCCGGAGAGCGCTCCCACCGCCGCCTGAATTTTGCCGGGAAGCCATTTATCATCATGATCACAGAGGGCGTAATAATCGCTTTCAGGGGCCTGATCCAGCAGACGAAAGAAGCTGGCATTCAGACCCATATTTTCGCCTTTTTCATAAAACAAGCGGCCCGGGTACTCTTCCCGAAGTTTTTCTAAAAGTTGGGGACTGTCATCGGTGGAGCCATCGTCCCTGATGTGCAGAATAAGGTCAAAATCCCCCTGCTGGGCCATAACGCTTTCCACCTGTTCCCGCAAATAGGGGGCCCCATTGTAGCTGGAAAGCAGCACACATACCCGGGGTTTCATTTTTGCTCCTCGTTGGTTTCGGAAAGATTGGCGGTGATATGTCCGGCCTGAATTCCGCTGGTGCTTTCCTTTACAAAAAGGATGCGCAGGGTACCGAAAATCAGCATCATATCCGTGAAAATCCCCATTTTGTTAATATACATCAAATCCATTTCCAGCTTGTCCCGGGGATCCGTATTATAGCGGCCGTAGACCTGGGCATACCCTGTGAGCCCCGCCTTCACCTGAAGACGCAGAGCAAAGGCCGGAAACTCCTTCGTATACTGGCTTGCAATCTCCGGACGCTCAGGACGGGGGCCCACAATACTCATATCCCCCTTCAGGATATTAATCAGCTGGGGCAGCTCATCCATACGGATGGCCCGGATCAGGCGGCCCACGGGGGTGATGCGTTCATCCCCCTCAGTGGTCAGGCGTGCCACGCCATCCTTTTCCGCATCCACCCGCATACTGCGGAATTTGATCATATGGAAAAGCTTTCCGTCTCTGGTCAGCCGTGTCTGAGTATAAAAAACCGGTCCCCTGTCGTACAGCCATACCGCCAGGGCGGTCAGCAGCATAAAGGGGCTGGCCACTGCCAGTCCCAGCAAGGAAGCCAGAATATCAAAGCAGCGCTTGATAAAGAGGAATTCCGGGGCGGGAACCTTTCGCTCCACATTCAGAATCGGCACGCTGTAGGACTGGATATGCCTGGCACCGGACAAGAGCACATCTCCCACATCCGGCAGGAAATAGCCCTGTATGCCTCGCTGGGCGCAGTGCTGAGCCAGTTGATTCCGCAGGGCGGCGTTAATGCCTATGACAAACATGGCCTCGTAGCCCTCCAGCGTCTGCTGGAAATCCATCAGCGCATCTTCGCGGATATAGGTATCCAGGCTGAACTTCCGGGGATTATCCTTGATTTCCCCAATGCGTAAAAGATCCTCTTCTTTTCCGTAAACCACTACGGTTTTCTTGGTGGGGATCAGTTTGAAATATAAGTTGGTAATGAAGTGGCTCCAGATAAGATTCAGAAGAATCTGGCAAAGCAGCAGCAACAGGAAGGGGGCAATATTGTAAAAACGGGTCCAGGCCAGCGCCGTCAGGGTATAGACAATCAGCAGGGACAGGGTGGCGGAAAGACTCTGGGAATAGGCCAAATCCCCGGGGGACATAAAGCCCACCAAGTAGGCATTGTAGGTGCGATCAAACAAATACAGCAGTACGCCGTACAGGGCGGCCACATAGAGATAATACCGTGATTCAAGCGGCCCCAGCTGTATGGAGAGCCTAAAGGTCAAATAATAACTGCCAATGGTCAACAACAGATGACCGGTATTCAGAAGCCGGATCAGACTTGCTCTGGCATCCTGTTTTGTAAGTTCCCGTCCCATGATTCTTTCCTCATTTGGCCGCACAAAACCGGAAAGTGCCCGAGAGCCTTTCCGCGACCGCCAAAAGCATACCACAGACCGCCTCACTTGAAAAGGTTTTTCTGTTTTTCCGCCTGATTCGATAGTTTTGACAGGATATCCCGTTTTTTGTATACTGCCCCTAAAGGCGCTTTGCCCCCGGGAGGAAGAAGATGGAAATCATCGGACGGATTTATAACGACTATCATGAAAAGTTTGGGGTGCCCCGGCAGAGCGGCTTAAATCCCGCCCTCCTGTCCCGGATTGTGATGGAGCCGAATTACCGGGTACGGGAAGCCTTTCGGGGCATTGAGGCCTATTCCCATCTCTGGCTCATTTGGGAGTTTTCGGAGGTCCCAAAAGATGCCCCCTTCTCTCCCACTGTCCGGCCTCCCCGGCTGGGAGGGAATACCCGGCTGGGGGTCTTTGCCACCCGCTCTCCTTTTCGGCCCAATCGTCTGGGGCTCTCCTGCGTGGAGTTAATAAAGGTGGAGGAATCCCCGGAAGGCCCGGTGCTGGTGGTGGCGGGGGCGGATCTCATGAACGGCACGCCTATTAATGATATCAAGCCCTATCTGCCCTATGCGGATTCCTATCCGGAGGCCCGGGTGAATGAGGCCCTGGCCCGGCCCCGTCTTCAGGTGGTGATTCCTCCTTCGCTTACAAAACGGATGCCGGCGGAAAAGCTGCCGGCCCTGTCAGAGCTTTTAGCCCTTGATCCCCGCCCCGCCTATCAGGAGGACCCGGCCCGGGTTTACGGACTGAACTTCGGTGGATTTGATGTGAAATTCCGGGTGGCGGACGGGATCCTGACCCTTCAGGGAATCGAGGAAGCCCGCCCTGAGGGATGAAAAAATAATGCCGATTTAGGGATTGACTTTGCTCCGGGCCCATGGTAGGATAGGCCCGGTCTATATCAAAAAAATAATGAAAGGAGGCTTTAAAATACAATGATCAAGACCCGTAATACCCGGAGGGAAGTTTCCCGTTAATTGAATAAGCGCAGTTTCCGGCTTTTGCCGGCGGCTGTATTGTAAAACCCTTATTACGGCTTTTGTACCCAATTTTTAATTGTTTTTTGTTTGGTGCGCGCCCGGAAGGGCAGCGTATTTTTTTTTGTGTAAGTATCCCTATGGGGCGGATTCCGAATGAGGGAACGATTGCGAAAGCAGCGAAGCAATCGGATTCGAATATATAATTGTAGTAGGTACTAACTATGTCCGAAGAAAAGAAAGAAAAGAAGAAACGTAACACCAAACAAAATATCAAACTCCTGATCCGCTTCCTGAAGGGCAGCAAGCATTTATTTGCCGTGTCCATCCTGGCGGCCATACTCTCTGCCCTGGCGGATATGGTAAATCCCCAGATCATCCGCATGGCCATCGACAATGCCCTGGGGGGCAAGGAGGCCAGCCAGCCCCGCTTCGTCCTGGACCTGGTGGATCACCTGGGGGGATTTGAATACCTGGGCAAACACCTGTGGATCATGGCCCTGGGCATTGTGATCGTGGCCCTTATCAAGGCCCTGGCCCAGTACGGCTTC
>CACZSB010000026.1 GCA_902783765.1 uncultured Lachnospiraceae bacterium | reverse complement strand
CCACATTGGGCCCTTCGATATCCTCTTTGATATCCGTCACTTCCTCCGGCCGCTCATCAATCAGCAAAATAATCAGCCGCATATCCGGATGGTTTTTGGTGACGGCCTTGGCCACATCCTTGATCAGGGTGGTTTTACCGGCCTTGGGCGGAGAAACGATCATGCCCCGCTGGCCCTTGCCGATGGGGGCCATCAGATCCACGATCCGCATGGCCCGGGCTTCGGGCTGGGTCTCCAAATGGATGCGTTCGTGAGGGAAAACCGGTGTCAGGTCCTCAAAGGGCTTCCGGGCCCGGACCGTATCCGGGGATTCGCCGTTGACACTGCTGATATAAAGAAGGGCCGGGAACTTTTCCGTGCCGGTTTTGATTTTGGTGACGCCGGAGAGAATATCGCCGGTTTTTAAGCCGAAGCGGTGGATCTGGGCAGGGGATACATAAATATCATTTTCCCCGGGCATATAATTGTCGCAGCGGATAAAACCGTATCCCTCCGGCATCACCTCCAAAATACCCTCTCCCTGGGGGCCGGCCAGCTCGTCGGGGAAGGCGGCGGAGGCTTTCTCCTCGGCAATGGTCTTGGGAGCCGCCTTGGGCTCCTCATTCCTGGGAAGCAGGGGGGGCAGCTCGTAGCGGTTCCGGGGCTGGCGTTCCGCCTCCTCGGTTTTTTCCGCCCGGGAACGATAGCTGGGGGCATAACTGCCAAAACCACCCCGGGCGCTGCTACGCACGGTTTTGATCTGAGGAGCGGCGACGGGCCGGGAAACTTCGGGCTCTTCCACAACCGAACTTTGTTTTTTGACCGGGACGGTTCTGGTGATGCGGCTTTTCCTATCAGGCTTTTCGGATTTATCGGATTTGTCGGCCTTTTCGCTTTTTTCCGCCTTTTCTTCTTTTTTGGGACGACCCGGCTTTTTGCCCGCCGTCCCGGTCCGGCTCTTCTTTTCGGCCGGTGCCGCAGGCTCTTCCTTTTGAGCCGCCAGGTTCATGGCATATTCCACTCTCTTTTCGCCGGCCCGATTTAAAATATCAACTAATTCCGACTTTTTCGCGTTGCTCATGCCGCGAATACCCAAAAGCTGGACCCACTCTTTTAAAGTAGCCAGTGACTGCTTTTCCAGATTAATACTCATTCAAACTCCCTGGCGGCATGGCCGCGATCTTATTTTTTATATGGCAATTTTAATTCGGGAAACCCGCAGAAAGAAAACCCAGCACTCAAGAACCAAAGTCACGATCTGCCTGTCTGACCATAGGTTAACACAAAAAACCAAGATTGCAAGCGCTTTTTTACATTTTTTAGCTTTAATTTTGAGTATTTTATTCCGCAGTCCTATTCCGGGGATTAAATCCCTGCTTCCCTTGCATTTTCTTCCGGAGCTTGGTACACTGCATTTCAGAACATGCCCGGAGGGATATACCATGATTACCGATCCCCAGGTCCTGTACAAGCTGATGATCCTTTATCTGCTTCGTCAGGCCAACCTGCCCATCAGCAATGAACAAATCTCCGATTTTTTCCTTTCCAAGGAATATACGAACTATATAACCCTGCAGCAGGCCATCAGCGAGCTTGCGGACGCCCACCTGATCAAAACCGCTTCCGTTCAGGGACGGCAGCGTTATGAAATCACCCGGGAGGGGGAAGAGACCTTAAGTTTCTTCGGGGACGATATCCCCGAAGCCATCAAAGAGGATATCCATACCTTTTTGAAGGATAATAAAATCCGTCTTCGAAACGAGATGGGAATCACCGCAGATTACCGTCGGGTCGCCGGCAGCGATTATGAGGTGGAATGCCTGATCCGGGAGGGAAAGCTCCAGCTCATGAAGCTGAACCTTTCGGTGCCGGAGGAGGAGCAGGCCCAAATCATTTGCAGCCGCTGGCAGACGGTAAGCCAGGAGGTATATAGTCAGACCATGCAGCTTTTGCTGCAGGATGAACAAATAGGAGGTCTTTTATGAAAATCGTTGTTTTGGATGGGTACACCGAAAACCCCGGAGATTTAAGCTGGGCCCCCCTGGAGGCTTTTGGCGAAGTAACAGTTTATGACCGCACCTTAAGCGAGGCAGAGGCTATTGAGCGCATCAGGGATGCGGAGGTGATTTTCACCAACAAGACCCTGATTACCCGGGCAGTGATCGACGCCTGCCCTTCCCTTCGCTTTATCTCCGTGCTGGCCACCGGCTACAACATTGTGGATTATGTGTACGCCCGGGAAAAGGGCATTCCCGTGGCCAATGTGCCGGGCTACAGCACCGCCGCCGTGAGCCAGCTGGCCATTGCCCTCCTTTTGGAGATCTGCCACCATGCAGGACATCACAGTCAGACGGTCCATGAAGGCAAGTGGGAAAAGGCGGTGGATTACTGCTATTGGGATTATCCCTTAATCGAGCTGGACGGCAAGACCCTGGGAATCATCGGCTTCGGCAATATCGGCCGGGCCACGGGGCGCATTGCCAAGGCCCTGGGCATGAAGGTGCTGGCCCATGGCAGCCGTCCCACCCCGGAGGGAGAGGCTATTGCCGAATATGTGGATCTGGACCGGCTGCTGAAGGAATCCGATGTGATTTCCCTCCACTGCCCCCTGTTCCCGGAAACCACGGAAATCATTAACAAAAACACCATTGCCCAAATGAAGGACGGGGCTATTTTGATTAACACCTCCCGGGGCGGGCTGGTAAACGAACAGGATCTCACCGACGCCTTAAACAGCGGCAAGCTTTATGCCGCCGGGCTGGATGTGGTCTCCCAGGAGCCCATCCGCAGCGATAACCCGCTGCTGAAGGCGAAAAACTGCATTATGACCCCCCATATCGCCTGGGCGCCTCTGGAAGCCCGGAAGCGGATCATGTCCATTTCCGCCGATAATCTTCGGGCCTTCCTGGCAGGAGACCCCATCCATATCGTGAACGGATAAACGCCATGAATATGACCCTGCGCCGGGAGGCGGACTGCCTGATACAAGCCGCCCTTGAGGCGGTGCAGCCGGATCAGCTGGTTCGGCAGGCCCTTCACGATTTCCGGCCCGGGAAGGGAAAGCTCATACTGTTATCCATCGGTAAGGCCGCCTGGACCATGGCCCGGGCGGCCCTTTCCGTGCTGGAAAAGCCTGACCATGGTTTGCTGATCACCAAATACGGCCACCTGCCGGAGCCTTTTCCGGAGCTGGAATGTATGGAGGCAGGGCATCCCCTGCCGGACGAAAACTCTCTGCGGTCCGGGGAAAAGGTCTGGCATCTGGTGCAGCATCTTAAGGCCCGGGATCGGGTGGTGCTGCTTCTTTCCGGAGGGGGCTCCGCCCTGATGGAGAAAAGCGAATTGCCCTTGGAAGAGCTGATATCAATCAACGAACAGCTTTTACGATGCGGGGCGGATATTCAGGAAATCAATACCATTCGCAAACGGCTTTCCGCCCTGAAGGGCGGGCGGCTGGGTCTGGCCTGCGGGCAAGCTCCCGTTTATTCTGTTTTGCTCAGCGATGTGCCGGGAGATGCCCCGGATTTGATTGCCTCCGGCCCGGCGCTG
>CACZSB010000025.1 GCA_902783765.1 uncultured Lachnospiraceae bacterium | reverse complement strand
TCTGCCCCGCCCATTTGCGGAACTGTATGGCGCGGGGATTACCAACCTTGAAGCCCACTGCGATGATCGCTTGCAGATTATAGTGGTTGACCTCGCGGGAGACCTGCCGGCTGCCTTCCGTTTGAACTATCCGGAAATTCCGGATAGTTGCTTCCTCCGGCAGCTCGCCGTCGGAGTTTATTTTTTTCAGATGTTCGTTGATCGTCCGCACATCTACGCCGTACAGCTCCGCCATCAACCGCTGGGTGAGCCAGATGTTCTCGCCTTCATACCGCATTTCGAAGCTTTCCAGCGCGTCGCCGGTGGCGGCCACATAGGTGAGATACTCTGCGGCGGCGGAACGAATGGTTATTTCTGCGTTTGTTTTATTTGACATTATGAATCACCTTCTCTATCCGCCCGCTCCTTTGCGCGATTCAGGTCTGCCATTATGCCACGAAGCGCAACCATTTTATCCAGCTCGTCTAATTCCTTCATGTTGATGATGGCGCACTCACCAATCCCGTTTCGGGTTAGATAAACGCGCTCGCCGTATTTCACTTCCTTAAGGACACTCGTATAATTCCGCAATTCAGAAATGGGTTTAATATTGGGCATAGTCCTATCCTCCTGCCGCAATCATAACACAAACCCCCTATGCCGCAATAAATTTACATGTATATTTGCAGCACCCCCATAGCCTTGACAAAAACCAGCCCGCCCCCTATACTGTAATTGTGTCTCATATGAGACAATTTTTAAAACTTATGGATGGGCTGACTTTTTTGAAAACCTATGTGCCCCTGTTCGATGGCGTGGCGGGGGAGACTCTGGAGCGGATGCTGGATCATGCCGGCACCCGCTGTTTATCCCTGCCCCGGGGAGAATACCTTTTGCGGGCCGGGGATGCGGCCTCCGATTTGATTATAATTCAGTCCGGCCGGCTGTCGGTTTACCGGGACCGGCTGCTCATGCGGCATCTGGAAGCCGGGGATGTGGCCGGCGTGGCCACCCTCTATGGGGACAGCGATATTTCAGAAACGGATCTGAAGGCCAGCCGGGCCGCCCGGGCCCTGCTGATTCCCCGGGAAGCGGTGATCCGGGCCATCCGCCAGGATTCTGTACTGGCAGAAAACTATATCCGCTTTCTATCCTCCCGGGTCCGATATTTAAATCAGGTGGTGCGGCGGCTTTCCGGGCCGGATACCACCGCCCGGCTGGCCCGCTTTTTGCTGGAGCGGGCTTATACTCAGGGCAATCCCTTTCCCCTAAATGCTGAGGGGGCCGCCCGGGCCCTGGCCATGGGTCGGGCCAGCCTGTACCGGGCGTTGGACACTTTGCAGCATTTGGGCTGCGTGGAGAAAAACAAAAGGATTATACGCATTATCAATATGGATCAATTGCGCGATCTGGCAAATTGAAAGGAGAAAAAAATGAAGAAGGTTTTATCTCTGTTATTGGCTCTGATTCTGGTCCTTACTGCCTGCGGCGAAGGGGGCGGCACCACCACGGCCGACTCGGCAAACCACACCACGGCGGTCGTCGCGCCACGGTATTCGGTAAATCTGGGACTGCTGGCAGGGCCCACGGGCATGGGGGCCGCTAAGCTGCTGCAGGAGGCGGAAGTCATTCAAAGCTTAAACCACTATAATTATACCCTCTTCAACGCTCCGGATGAGGTGACGGCCAAGCTGATCAGCGGGGAGCTGGATATTGCCGCCGTGCCCACCAATCTGGCGGCGGTGCTATATCAGAAAACAAAAGGCGGCGTCCAGCTTTTGGCCTTAAACACCCTGGGGGTGCTGCATTTGGTATCCTCGGCGGATAATGTGATCATCCGGGGGGTGGAAGATCTGGTGAATCAGACCATTTACTCCTCCGGTCAGGGGGCCGTGCCGGAATATGTATTAAATTACCTTCTGGACAGCTACGGCATCCGGGACAAGGTCACCGTGGTTTATGAAGCGGAGCATGATGCCGTGGTAGCAGCCCTGGCCTCCGGCAAGGCAAAGATCGCCGTGCTGCCAGAACCCAAGGTCACTGCCGCCCTGATGCAGGTGGAGGGCCTGCGGAATGAGCTGGATCTGACTCTGGAGTGGAACAGGGCAGCGGAAAAGGCCGGGGCGGCGGGCAGCATTTTATCCATGGGCTGCGTGGTGGTGCGAACGGAATATGCCAAAGAGAATCCCCAGCCGGTGCAATACTTCCTGAGAGAGTATCAGGCTTCCATCGAATATATGAAGGACAGCGCCAATCTGGATCGGGCGGCGGATCTTTGCGAAAAATTCGGCATCATCCCCAAGGCCGCCGTGGCAAAAAAGGCCATGGCCGGTGCCAATCTTTGCTTTGTAAGCGGAGAAGAAATGAAGGCCCAGATCGCCCCCTTTTATCAAATCCTTTTTAACTATAATCCCGCCTCTGTAGGCGGCGCCCTGCCGGATGACGGCTTCTATTATGGGAAATAAGAAAAAGAATATTCTCGGCGGCCTCCTGGCAGCCGCCTTTTGGCTTTTGGTCTGGCAGCTGGCCTCCATGCTGGTGAATCAGGAGGTGGTGCTATCGCCCCCCCTCACCGTGTTTGCGGCCCTTTGGCGGCTCATGGGAACGGAGCAGTTTTGGCTTTCCCTGGGGGCCTCATTTCTGCGGATCATCGGAGGCTTTCTGCTGGGGGTGCTGCTGGGCTCGGCCCTGGCTCTCCTCTGCTGGAGGATCGGGCTCGCCCGGCTGCTCATCAGCCCCTTCATGAGTGTGGTCCGGGCCACCCCGGTGGCTTCTTTTATCATCCTGCTTTTATTTATGGCCCGAAATAGCCTGATCCCGGTGATCATCGCCGCCCTTATGGTCATGCCGATTCTTTGGACCAATGTGTTAAAAGGGCTGGAGGAGACGGATGAGGATCTTTTGGAAATGGGGCGGGTTTTTGATCTCTCCCGCTCCTGGCAGATCCGCTATATTTACGGTCCCTCCGTAAAAGCTTTTTTTCTGCCGGCGGCTCTCACGGGCCTGGGTCTGGCCTGGAAGGCGGGGATCGCTGCGGAGGTGCTGGCGGCCCCCACCCATGCGGTGGGCGGCATGCTGTACCGGGCCAAGATCTATCTGGAAAACCCGGATATGCTGGCCCTGACCCTGTGCGTGATCTTAATTAGCATGGGGCTGGAGCAGCTGCTCAAAAAAATGCTGGAGAGAAATCGTGGAAATCAGAGAAATCACAGAATATAATGAAAACGAGATCCTTCCCCTCTATTCATCGGTGGGCTGGACAGCCTATACCGAAAAGCCGGAGGCCCTGGAGCAGGGATTTAGCGAGTTCTCAGAGCTTGGCTGCTGCGGGTTTATGAAGGGATAGGAAAGTAAAGAGGCCAATTTGCAAAAGGATTTACCATGAACATACAGATATTCGGCACGAAAAAAAGCAGCGATACCCGGAAGGCGGAACGCTTTTTCAAAGAACGGGGGATCCGCTTTCAGTCGGTGGACATGAAAGAAAAGGGTCTCAGCAAAGGAGAATTGCAGGCGGTGATGCAGGCGGCGGGAGGCCTGGAGGCCCTGATCGACCCGGA
>CACZSB010000024.1 GCA_902783765.1 uncultured Lachnospiraceae bacterium | reverse complement strand
CTGGTAGAGGCCATGCAGATCCGGAAGGAAAACATGGAATAAGGAGGCGGTCATGAGCTTAGAGAATACTTTCAAAGAATTTCAGGCTGCGGCCTATAACCCCAAGAAGCTGCTGGACGAATATAAGGCTGCCGGCAAGAAGGTCATCGGCGTCCTGCCCTACTATGCGCCGGAAGAGCTGGTGTATGCCGCCGGCATGGTGCCCATGGGCATCTGGGGCTCCAACAACAAAAATATCGCATTGGCCAAAGAATACTGTGCCACCTTCTATTGCACCATTGCCCAGCTGGCGTTGGAAATGCTGCTGGACGGCACCATGGATCAGCTGGACGGGGTCATCACCCCTACCATCTGCGACACCCTGCGGCCCATGAGCCAGAACTACCGGGTGGCCATGGCGAAGCTGCAAAAGATGCCCACCATCTTCCTGGCCCATCCCCAGTACCGCCGGCCCGCTTTCGGCCTGCAGTTCACCGTGGATCAGTATACCAATGTGAAGAAGGAACTGGAAGCCATTTGCGGCCATGAAATCAGCGATGAGGATATCCGGGGCGCCATCAAGGTTTACAATAAGTTCCGTCAGGCCCGCCGGGAATTCGTGAAGCTGGCCGGGGAGCATCCGGAAGCCGTATCCGCCGTAAACCGCAGCGCCGTGCTGAAGGCAGGCTACTTTATGGAGAAGCCGGAATACACCGAAAAGCTGGAAGCCCTGAATAAGGAACTGGCGGCCCTGCCCGCCTCTAATTGGAAGGGCGTAAAGATCGTCACCAGCGGTATTATCTGCGACAATCCCGTGCTGCTGAAGATTTTTGACGAGAACGGTATTGCCATCGCCGCCGACGATGTGGCCCACGAGAGCCGCACCATCCGGGTGGACGCCGCGGAGGACGGGGATCCTATGATGGCCCTGGCTCAGCAGTTCGCAGACGAAGACTACGATGTGCTGCTCTACGATGAAGCCTCCAACCAGAACCGCCGGGGCGAGTTCGTGGCGAAGCTGGTGAAGGAGAGCGGGGCCAAGGGCCTGGTGCTTTTCATGCAGCAGTTCTGCGATCCCGAGGAGATGGAATATCCCTACCTGAAGAAGGCGTTGGATGCGGCCCAGATCCCTCACATCAAGCTGGGCATCGACCAGCAGATGCGGGACTTCGGCCAGGCCGCCACCGCCATTCAGGCCTTCGCGGATGTGCTGAGCGTGTAGTTTTTATTCCGTTAGGGGGCGGCCATTGGCCGCCCCTTTGCCTTCCCCCTAACAATGTTATTATGAAAATCCTGGAAGACATTTTGATATCTGCTAATTCTATTTTCGGTCTGATTTATACCCTGGCCGGCATCTTTTGCTTGGGAATCATTGTTTGGATTTTCATAAGAACGAGGAAAAACACTTCCAAGCGGCGCATGGAAGGTAAAGAATTGCCATATGATGCTTGGCAACGTATTGAAAGTGAACGGGCAAATGCAGAAAACTATATTGAGGATCAGACTCGTGGTTTGATTTATACAAATGAGCTTGGAAATCGGAGGCTGTTTGCAGATCCGAATTATAAAGGATTAAACGTAGTTCTGATAGCGGTATTGGCTATTGCAGTATCATTTGGCTCGATTTTTTTCGGCTTATCCAAATTATTGAATGACAGGAGCGTATTAAGAAGCATCCGTGATCCCCTGATTTTTATAGTGCTTGCAGTTGTTGCCTATCTGCTGATAGAAGTCGGAAAAGGTGACTTGAAAATGCGCTACAACAAGTATGAGGAAAGTGATGCCCGCTGGCTGAAGGGGCATGTGATCCTGACAGAAAAAAAGATGGGCGGATACAAAAACAAGAAGGAAATGAGGACCATTACGGTCATGCATTCCATGGATGGGACCGTGCGTTATATTCACAAGGACCAACATGCCTACGCCATTAAAAAATGCCCAAAGTTAGGGGATGAAATAGATATTCTGTTCTCGCCAACGCTGAAAAAGGCATTGACAAAGGAGGAAATAAAAGACGCAAAGCACAAGGTGTTTATGGGAGTGCTCTTTTTATTCTTTGTACTCTTGTATATAGGAATAAGGCTCTATAAGATAGGTATCATATAGGGATTTCCGAAGAAGAGGTCTATACAATTGCCTATGGCAATAAGGCAGGGATACTTTCACTCTGTCAATCTTTTCAACAGTTCCTCCGGCGTTATGGCTGGGACGGGGCTGTTTTTATAGTCCGACACATTGCGGGTGATTATGTAATCCGCGCCAAGCCGCCGGGCCATCACCGCCTGGAGGGCATCTTCAAAATCGTTCCAACGGAGGGCGGCGGCCCGGGAAAGGTCACTTTGCGTTAAGTCGGCCCAGTTAAAAAGCAAAGACAGCTTCCGGTAAACATCCTCAATGCTGGCCGGATCCAGCTCTT
>CACZSB010000023.1 GCA_902783765.1 uncultured Lachnospiraceae bacterium | reverse complement strand
TGGAGTCATTATAGAACTGGATTCCCTTATGGCTGCAAACAAATTCCATCCGATGAGGCACGGCGGTAAAACTTAAAACCTGCCGCTGAATCAGGGGAATGGGGGCTCCCAGAGCCCGGGCGGTCACGATCCCCGTCATAATATTCTCGTAATTGTGCATGCCCAAAAGCTGGATCTGGTCCGTAGCGCAGATGAGATGCTCCTCATCCCCCTCCCGGAGAATAATATCCTGTCCCCGCAAAAAGCAGCCCTCCTCCAGCTCTCTTTGACTGCTGAAGCAACGGGTCCGGGCCCGGGTCATCCCGGGAATGTCCTGAAGCCAGGGGTCGTCGCCATTGTACACCACAAACTGTTCGGGGCTTTGATGACGACACAGTTTTTTCTTAAGTTCCACGTAGGCTTCCATGCTGCCGTGGCGGTCCAGGTGATCCGCCCGAATATTGGTGATCACCAAAAAATCAGGTGCCATATCCTCCGTGGTTTCCATCTGAAAACTGGACATTTCAATAACAGTCAAACTGTCCTCTTCTGTTTTCAGCACATGTTCCGAATAAGGACGACCGATATTCCCCACCGTGAAGGTCTTGGGATTAAAAGCCTCCATAATATGACCGATAAGGGTGGTGGTGGTGGTTTTTCCGTTAGTGCCTGTAACCACCCCGGTTTTGCCCTTGGCAAAATGATAGGCCAGGGAGATTTCGCTGATCAGGGGCACTCCCGCCCGCCGCAGCTGATCCACAAAGGGGCGGTTTAAGGGAATGCCGGGGCTCATAACACAGAACTGAATCCGGCTAATGACCGCATCCGTCAATTCTCCCAGACATACTTCAAAATCCCGGCGCCCCAGCTTGGTGTAGATTTTCTCCAAATCCACCTGGGGATTGCCGTCATACAGTATGGGCCGGTATCCCGTCCGAAGAATCAGGTCCAGGGCATTGGTACCGCTGATGCCGGCGCCTGCCACCAGAATTGCCTTTTGTTTATCCCAATCCATGGAAACCTCCCGCCAGATAATAGGCCAATACACAGCACCACAGGGTCACCGTGGTAAATACGATCACGATCCGGGGCTCGGACCAGCCTCCCAATTCGAAATGATGATGGATCGGGGTCATTCGGAAAAAGCGTTTCCCATGGGTCCCCTTGAAATAATAACGCTGAATGATCACGGAAAGGCTTTCCGCAAAGTAAATGAAGCCGGCGATCAGCACCATGAGGGGCTGCCGGAGCATAATAAAGGCCCCCGCCACAAAGCCCCCCAGAGCCAGAGAACCCGTGTCCCCCATAAACAATTTGGCCGGATTCACATTGAAAATCAAATACGCCAGCAAACTGCCTGCCACTGCCAGGCAAATCCACTCCAGATTCCCCTGATAATGAACGGACAGCAGGGCCAGGAAAAGGCTGATAACCAGGGTCACGCTGGCACAGAGACCATCAATGCCGTCGTTTAAATTCACCCCGTTATCCGTACCCAAAAAGGTCAGGAAAAAGAGAGGCACAAACAGCCACCAGGGCATATCCCAGCTTCGGCCGCTGAAGGGCAGGAAAATCCGGAAAGGCTCTTCCTGACTGAGCATCCAATAGGCGAAAAAGGCCGACGCCGCCAGGATCTGCAGCGCCAGTTTCTGTAAAGGCTTCAAGCCTTCATTCTGTTTCTTTACAATTTCAAGGAAATCATCTGTGAAAC
Organism: uncultured Lachnospiraceae bacterium; assembly: GCA_902783765.1. Lineage (GTDB taxonomy): Bacteria > Bacillota > Clostridia > Lachnospirales > Lachnospiraceae > UBA6987. Next base: position 5,530 of record CACZSB010000023.1, on the reverse strand, counting down.
CGATCAGCCCGCAGCCCAAAAATACCAGAAGCAGGGGCAGCCCGGCTCCCAGCCGCTGCCAGAACAGCAAACAGCAGACCGTCACGGCTAATATAAAAGCCAGGCCGCCCATGGTGGGGGTGCCGGCCTTCTTCAAGTGTCCCTGGGGTCCGTCGCTGCGGATTTGCTGACCGAATTTCAGTTTCCGGAGCATAGGAATCAGGGAGGGGACAAAAATCAAACCCCAAAAAAAGCTTACGGCCGCAGCCAGTAAAGAATCATTCATTCTCCCACATCCTTTCTACTGATCCGTTCGAGGAATATTCATATATTCCAGCAATTCCCGCATAATAGCCGCTTCCAGCTTCACCGCCTCGGTATTGTAGCCCTCACGGGGCTCATCGATGACCGCATATATCAGAAGCTTGGGAGACTGGGCCGGTACAAAGGCCATAAAGCCAATGGCGTATTTGTCTTCTTCAATGGGGTATTTATTAGCTGTGCCGGTCTTTCCGCCCACATCGTAGCCGCTGATGGCTGCCAGGCCCCCTTCCACCGTATGCAGGGCGGCGGTTTTCAGGAAATTGGAGGTTTCCTCGGTAACCACCTTGCTCACCAGCACCGGTTCAAAGCGTTTGATCAGAGCGCCGGAGGAATCCTGAATCCGGCTCACAATCCGGGGCTGATAATAATTCCCCCCGTTGATCAGGGCACAATAGGAAGCCGCCATCTGAATCATGGTGGAGGAAAAACCCTGACCGAAAGAGGAGGTGGCCATATCCAGCACACTCATATTGCCTTCCGAGAAGATGATGCCGGGGGCCTCTCCGGGCAGATCGATACCCGTGATGGAACCCAGGCCAAAAAGCCGGTGATAGCGCAGCATGGTGGCCGCACTGAGCCGGCTGGCAATATTCATCATGGCGTCGTTGCAGGAATAACGGATGGTGGTTTCCAGGTCGATGGTCCCGTGGCCGTCCAGTTCATGGCATCGAACAAAGGTTTCCATGATTTCCTCGCCCCCGTCACATACGAAAAGGGATTCCGGGGTTACCACCGCCTCTTCCAGGGCCATGGCCACGGTGAGCTCCTTGGCCACGGAACCAGGGGGATAGGCATCGCTGATGGCGAAATTCCGCCAGGCCTGATTTCGGTAAACATTCAGTTCCTCTTCGCTCAGGGCATCTAAATCCACCCCGGGGAAGCAGGCAGCGATATCCGTGGGATTCGCCGGATTATAGTGTTTATCCGTGGCCATGGCCAGGATTTCCGCCGTGGAGGGATCCATCACAATAACCCCCACATTGGCATAGGGTTCTGCCACGGTATAGGCCCGGATCTTCTCTTCCACCACGGACTGAATGTACCAATCAATGGTGCTGACCACGGTGTAGCCGTCCGCGGCCTCCTGATACACCCGCTCCGTTTCACCTTCCCGGTTAATATAGCTGTAGCTTTTGCCGTTCACCCCGCAAAGATACTCGTTATAGTACTCTTCCAGGCCCCAGTGCCCCTCGGTGCTTTCGGCGCCGGAAAAGCCCAGCACGGTACAGGCCAGTTCCTGATAGGGGTAGGCCCGCTTATATTCCGTCTCGAACCAGATACCGGTCACTTTATCCGGATGAATGGGTTTTCCGTCGGCATCCTCAGCCTGATTATAATTCGTTTGATATTCTATGAAGCGCTCTTTTTCCGCTTCGGAAAGATAACGGGCATAGCGCAGGTACTGACTGCCGGAGTTTTCATCCAAAAGATTTTCCAGTTCCTGACGATCATAGCCGAAACACTGAACCAGAGCATCCACCGTTGCCCCACGATTGGGCTGGGGCTGACTGCTTTTGGCCGTATACAAAATCACGGAAGGATCCAGAATCAGATTGTAAACCTCTTCGCTGTAGGCCAGAAGGGTCTGATTTCTGTCCACAATATTGCCTCTTTTAAAGGGGATGGAGGCAGAGGAATAAACCTGCTGAGCCAGCACCAAGCGCTGCCAGGATTCCCCGTTGTCCCGCATTAACACAATAATATACAGGGCAAGCGCGAATAAAACTGCCGATACCGCACCAAAGGCCATCGTCAGTTTTCTTCGCATGTAGATATTCAGTTTCAGACGTTTACCGCCCTGTTTTTCACGGGATGTCTTCATATTGTCTGATATATTCCCGAACCGTCTCCGAGTAGCTGATCTGACTGTCAGCATCGGGGTAAACCATGCCCAGCTGTTCCGTGGCAATCTCAAACACTTCTTTCAGGTCCACCTGGGCTTCCAGGCGATTTTCCATCAACTGGTTTTCGGTTCGCAGTTCCGCCAGCCGATTTTCCAGCTTGTAAATATTGCTGCGGGAATTGGTCACGGCGGCATTCAGCCGAAGGAAGGAAAAGCAGAGCAAGGCAAAGCTGATGGTCAGTACCGTCATCAGGGAAAAGATGCCCAAACCCACCCAGTCCATATGCCGAACAGGCTGCGCTTTAGGCTGCTTCCGCTGTTTGGGGAGAACAAGAATCTCCTCCTCCCGGGTGGGAACCGTTACCACACGGGTCCGCAGGGTATTGCCTTCCTGATAAATTTGTGTTCTCTTTTCCATTTCCTTTAACCTCTTTAGCTAAGCTGGTGGGGTTTTAACTTTTTTCAAATATCCTTAATTTGGCACTGGCGGAACGGCTGTTGCTTTCCTGCTCCTCCTCCCCGGGGAGAATGGGATTTCGGCTGATGACCTTCCCCCGGCTTTTGGCGCCGCATACGCAACGGGGGAAATCCCGGGGACATATGCAGGGATCTTCGGCCCGGCGGAAGGCGTTTTTTACAATCCGATCTTCCAGCGAGTGGAAGCTAATCACCGCCAATCGGCCCTTTGGTGCAAGGGTGTCAATCAGATCCTCCAGGCACTGCTCCAGGCCCGTCAATTCCTGGTTGAGCTCGATACGGATTGCCTGGAAGCTCCGTTTGGCCGGGTGACCGCCCCCGTTTTTCTGATACTTTACAGGGATGGCCCGTCGAATTACCTCCACCAGCTGCCCCGTGGTTTCCAGGGGTTTTTCCTGCCGGGCCAGTACAATGCGCCGGGCGATGAAGCTGGCAAAACGCTCTTCCCCGTAGTCCCGCAGGATGCGAGCCAGCTCCGACTCGCTGTATTCATTCACAATATCCCGGGCCGTGCGGCTCTCTTCCTGATCCATCCGCATGTCCAGCGGCGCATCCTTAAGATAGGAAAAGCCCCTTTCGGGATTGTCAATCTGAAAGCTGGAAACACCCAAATCCAGCAAAATGCCATTGGGGGCCGGCAAGCTGTATTCCCGAATCAGGTCGGGGATCTGACTGTAATTGGCCTTAACCAGTCTGAAGCTTCCGTGGTTCCCCCTCTCTTCATCCAGCTGCCGGGCCAGTGCCTCCAGATGCCGCCGGGCCGCCTCCAGGGCATCCCGGTCTCGGTCCGTTCCCAGAAGGGTCCCGGCGGGGGCCAGACGTTTCAGGATCTCTCCGGCATGGCCGCCGCCCCCTAAGGTTCCATCCACATACAGACCCTTAGGCTGAATATTTAAAGCTTCCAGACATTCCTCCAGCATTACGGGGGTATGTACGAATTCCATTTCTTCTCCCTTTCAGCGGGGGCTTAAATGCCCAGATCCGCCAGATTCTCGGCTAATTCTTCCACATCGTCGTACTGAGAATAGGCTTCCCAGCTTTCTTTATCCCAAAGCTCCACCCGGCCGCCTACGCCGCAGAGTACCACATCCTTATCCAGACCGGCGTACTCCCTGAGACTTTGGGGAAGTAGGGCCCTGCCCTGTTTGTCCAGTTCCGCCTCCGATGCCCCTGCGAAAAAATGTCGGGAGAACTTTCGGGCATCGGATTTGGTCAGAGGCAGGGCCTGAATCTTGTTTTCAAACTTTGCCCATTCCTCATTGGGGAAGGCAAAGAGACAGTGGTCCAGACCCTTGCAGATTACAAAGCGGTCTCCCAGCTGTTCCCGAAGCTTGGCCGGAATAATAATCCGCCCTTTTGCATCCAGGCTGTGATTATATTCGCCCATCAACATAGCTGCCTTCTCCTTTCTGAAAAATAGGCGGGGTTTTGTTTGTAAAAGCGGGCTGGATTCAACCACTTCAAACCACTTTCTACCACTTTTCACCCCTATGGGCATATTTTACTGATTATGTTTCGAAAATGCAAGGGGTTTTTTAAAAAAATCGAAGAATTTTTGCAATCAAAAATGGCGGAAAACCGTGGTTTTCCGCCTCGTACATTCGTTCGTACTACATTTGGGCTTTTCGAAGGATCAGAAGCTTATAAAACACAAAATGTGGAAGCTCATGCCTCCTCTTTTTCCTGGGGCAAGCTGGCCGTGGCTGTACTTTGCCGGCCCGCTTTCCGCACCCCCACAGCAATCAGGGTCAGGCTGACAATCACCAAAACCCCGGAAAGGAGCTGGGATACAGCCAAACCCGTATTCCCAATCTGCAGCTGATCCGTCCGAAGGCCCTCAATCCAGAAACGGCCCAGCCCGTACAGAGCCAGGTACATAAGAAAGATCTGTCCCTGGAATTTCTTTTTCATTTTTGTGCTGAAGAACAAAAGGATGCACAGGGTCATAAAGCTCCAAAGACTTTCATAGAGAAAGGTGGGATGAACCTGAATATAGCTGACGCCATCGGACACAAAGCTGTGGGCCAGGTGGGTCTCCGTCACATTCCGAAGATTCAGTTTATCCATATTTAAAGCCATGGCCAGGGGGCCGTTGGTATAGTCCCCGAAGGCCTCCATATTCACAAAATTGCTCCAGCGCCCGCTGCACTGGCCGGCAATCAGACCACAGCAGCCGGTGTCCAGCACCAAAAGCGGATTCAGTTTTTTCTTCTTACTGTAAATCCAGGCCGTCAAGACGCCGCCGATTACACCGCCGTAAATGGCCAGGCCCCCCGCCCGTAAATTGAATATCTGGAGCAGGTCATCTTTGTAGTTTTCCCAGGAGAAGATAACGTAATAAAGCCGGGCGCCCACAATGGCAAAAATCAGGGCATAGACCAGCAATTCCATATAATGTTCCGGATTCTGCCCTGTTTTTTTGGCAAGCCGCGTGGCCACAAAAAGCCCCAGCAGCACCGACAAAGCTATGATTACGCCATAAAAATAAATATCAAAGCCAAAAACGGAAAAGCTCCGTTTCATATCCTGGATTTTCAATCCCAGGTTCACAAACCAGATATCAGTTGTTGCAGGCACAAGGTTCATATTTCAATCCTTCCGAGTCAGGGGTTTCTTAGTATCTGCCAAAGATCACTGCAAGCTTAAAGGCCAGGGTTTCCCAGCGGCTCTGACGATAAAAGGGGCAGTGAAGTGCAAAACGCAGCCGTTTTCCGAAGCTGTCGGCCGAAAGCAGGCCCTCCACCGGCTTCGCCAGCCCCAGGCTCTCCAGGGCGTTTCTGTTTTCCTCCAGGAAAAAGGCCATTTGCCTTTTATTCTTTCCCCCTTCTCCCGCCATAGCCCGCCGCCCGGCTTTTATCAAGCGGCCCAGGCCGCCGCGGCCGTAGCCCAGCTCATTGCCCGTGTGCT
>CACZSB010000022.1 GCA_902783765.1 uncultured Lachnospiraceae bacterium | reverse complement strand
GGGAATTGGCAGAAGAGCCCTGCGACGCCCCGGCGGGCACCTGTTTTAGCATCCGGGATCTTTTTTATAATACCCCGGTGCGGCGTAAGTTTTTGCGCTCGCCGCAAACAGAAACCGCCTATGTGCTGACGCTCATGGAGCAGCTGGCCTTGAGCCGCCCCGGGGTGGCCATGAGTCTGACTGCGGAAGGGCGCTTGCGCTTGCAGACCGGAAGTCGTTACAGCCTGAAGGAGATTATCTATACCCTTTTTGGCCGGGAGATGGCGGCCCATATGCGGGAAGTGGCCCATGAGACCACGGACATGAGTGTCCGGGGCTTTGTGGCGGAGCCAATCATGAACCGAGGGAATCGCAGCGGAGAGCTTTTCTTTGTCAACGGCCGCCCGGTGAAGCATCCCGTTTTAATGAAGGCCCTGGAACAGGCCTGTCACGGCCTCACTATGCAGCATAAATTCCCGGCGGCGGTACTGCTGATTACCCTGGATCCTTCCCAGGTGGATGTGAATGTTCATCCCCAAAAAACAGAGATTCGCTTTCGAAGTGATAAGGAAGTCTTTGATTTGGTTTATAAAGGCGTTCGTCAGGCATTATTTGCCCGGGATCTGATTCCCAGTCAATATGCAGGGGCCGTCCCCTTGGATGAGCCCTTACAAATACAGGAAGCGGCCCGGTATCCCCGGGAAGAGCCGGCGGCTCCGGCGCCTGTGACAGCACCGCCCATTCGGGAGGCGGCGCCTCCGCAGACGGTTGCAGCAGTTTCGGAAAGCGATAGGGAAAAGGCTCCTGTGCCCGTGGCGCCGGTGGCTGCCGTGGTGCGGCCCCTGGAACAGGCCCCGGCAAAGCCCCGGGAGGAGGCGGTTCAGCAGAACCTGTTTCAGGAGAAGATCATCAGCCCGGAAAAGAAAGATCGAATCCGCCTGATCGGTCAGGTCTTTGACACCTACTGGCTGTTGGAATACGAAGAATGGTTCCTGCTGGCGGATCAGCATGCGGTACACGAAAAAATCCTTTACGAGCGGACCATGAAATCCCTGGAGAAACGGGAGGCCACCAGTCAGCAGCTGATGCCCCCCCTGATTCTGACCCTAAACGGGGCGCAGCAGGAGAGTTTAAGCCGCTTCGGGGAGGCATTTCACCGTCTGGGCTTTGAAATGGAAAGCCTGGGAGGGCGGGAATTGCGCCTGAATGCGGTGCCGGACAATCTGTTTTCCTTATCCAGCCGGGAATTGTTTCTGGAAATGCTGGATGAATTAAGCGAGGAACGGGTCACGGCCCCTTCTCTTCTGGATGCCAAGGTGGCTCTCATGAGCTGCAAGGCGGCGGTGAAAGGGAATGACCGCCTGGATTTTGCAGAGGCCAGAGCGCTGTTTGAGGAGCTTTTGAGCTTGGAGAACCCCTACACCTGCCCCCACGGCCGGCCCACCCTGATCCGTTTCAGCCGGGCCGAGCTGGAAAAAATGTTTAAGAGAACCCTATGAAACCCAGACTTTTGGTTTTGGCGGGGCCCACCGCTGTAGGAAAAACCGCCCTGTCCCTGGCCGTGGCGGAGGCCCTGAACGGAGAAATCCTGGGGGCTGATTCCATGCAGGTTTACCGGGGCATGGATATCGGAACCGCCAAGGCCACAGCCACGGAGCGGGCCAGGGTGCCCCATCATATGATCGATGTGGCAGATCCGGCGGAGCCCTTTAGCGTGGCTTCTTATATGGCCCTGGCCAGACCGATTATCCGGGATATTATTGATCGGGGCCGCCTGCCTATAGTGGTGGGGGGCACCGGTTTTTATATCCAGGCCCTGATTCGGGACCTGGATTATGCAGAAAGCGATGGGCCCTCCCCGCTGCGGGAGGCCCTGTGGGAGGAGGCCCGCCAGGGCCGTATTGCTCGGCTGTGGGAACGCCTACAGGCGGTGGATCCCCCGGCGGCCCAGGCCATCCATCCCAATAATATCAAACGGGTAATCCGGGCCCTGGAGTATTTTGAGGAAACGGGGCAGCCCATTTCCGCCCTGAATGCGGCCCAGGAGCAGCAGGAGAGTCCCTATGATCTTTGTTATCTGGTTTTGACCAGACCAAGAGAGCAGCTTTATAAGCGGGTGGAAATTCGGGCGGAGGCCATGATGGATCAAGGGCTTGAAGAAGAGGTCCGCAGACTGCTGGATCGGGGCGTGCCGCTGGAGAGCACCGCCTTACAGGCCATAGGCTATAAGGAAATGGTCCAGTATATCCGGGGGGCCATCTCCCGGGAGGAGGCCCTGGCCCAAATCAAACTGGCCTCCCGGCATTATGTGAAGCGCCAGCTTACCTGGTTCAAGCGGGAGAAAGAGGCCCGGTGGTTGGATTTATCCACTTATTCCAATGAAAAAGAGGCCCGGGATGCAGTGCTGGAATTGGCGACAGGCGATTGAGAAGCCTAAAAAATAGTGTTGACAAAGCGCCCCGGAGCATATATACTCTTCAAGGCGACGAGGCGTGGCTCAGCTTGGTAGAGCGCTGCGTTCGGGACGCAGAGGTCGCAGGTTCAAATCCTGTCGCCTCGATTGTCAACAAGGTCCGTTGGTCAAGCGGTCAAGACGCCGCCCTCTCACGGCGGAAACAGGGGTTCGATTCCCCTACGGACTGCGAAAAAGAACAGCGGTAGCTGTTCTTTTTTAACGGAGCGGTACTGAGAACCCTCCGATTTTATAAACGGGCGGCTTTTACGGCCGCCCCCTTGCAGCGGTATCGAAGTGGGCGACGATGCGAGCGCTGTCTGCGACAGATACAGCGAGCATAAGGAGGGGGCAGCGGTCGAAATTCATGAGCGGTCAGCGAAATGAATTTCGGGAACCGCAACCGGACATAACGGGGCTGACTCGAAATCACGGTCGCTATTCGGTAGCCTCCTGCACGGGAACCCTTGATTTTACTAGGGTTTTCGGGAATACCTAACTGAATAATTTTCTTTGTTCTCCCCCATCAGTTCTCCCCGTTTTCTGAGGTGCTGATGTTGAGATATTAAATGGAGACGTATCGAAGTGGTCATAACGAGAACGACTCGAAATCGTTTGATCCGCAAGGGTCCGTGGGTTCGAATCCCACCGTCTCC